>NYTZ01000048.1 GCA_002683735.1 Flavobacteriales bacterium | reverse complement strand
AGCGGCTTGTGCGGGTTTTCGGGGCCAAATATGACGAGCGCCTCGTGCCCGTCGAGGAGCAGACCGATGTGGTCCAGCTCCATGGATTTGTCGGGAAGCCGGAGTTTGCGCGGCGGACTCGGGGAGAGCAATTCCTCTTCGTCAACGGCCGGTTCATCAAGCACCCCGCCTTTCACGGCGCGGTCATGCGGGCCATGGACGGTTTGCTGACCCCCGGTCAGTTTCCGTTTTACGTTTTGTTCCTGTCGGTGGACGCTTCCCGTGTGGACGTCAACATCCACCCGACCAAGGTGGAGGCCAAATTCCAGGAGGAGCGTCCCATCATGGCGATTCTGCAGGCTGCGGTGAAGCGCGCACTCGGCCGCTTCCACGTCGCGCCGTCCCTCAATTTCGATGCAGAGACGGCCTTTGACATCACGCCACCCAAACCCGGCCAGGAAGTGGAGGAGCCCCAAATCCAACTCAATCCGGATTACAACCCCTTCCACACGGATCGCTCAGGAGGGTTGGCGAGGCCTTCAGGGCAATCCGTCAAGCGGGATGCATTTCATTCGGCGAGGGTCGAAGCCACCCGCCGCTTCTTCGAGGCGGAAGGCCGAAGAGAGCCCGCAGAGACAGACACCGCCAAACTGATGTTTTCAGAGGCTGTAGCCTCGGCGGATGCTGACGGAGGAGCGCGTGATTTCGACCAGAACCGTCCATTGTTTCAGCTGTTCGGAGGCTGGATTGTCACGGCCACCCGAAGCGGTTTGGTCCTCATCGACCAGCACCGCGCACACACCCGCATTCTGTACGAACGCTTCTCCACCGCAGGGGCCGATCGCAAGACAGGTGCTCAGCAATTGCTGTTTCCCGCAGAACTGGAGGTGGGACAGGCAGATGCCGCATTGCTCGTAGGCGGCATTGAAGACCTGCGCCAATTGGGTTTTGATCTTGAGGTGGGCCATGGGGGCAAGGTGACGGTCAAAGGGTTGCCCCAAGAGGCCGCTGAACGGGATCCGGCCGCGTTGCTGGATGCCGTCCTCACCGAGTTGCGCGAGGCAGGTGAGGTCGACGCCGAACTCAGGGCGAGCCGTGCGACGGCGGGCTTGGCACGTGGGTCCGCCATCACAGCAGGCCGCACGTTGACCCGCACGGAAATGCTGGACCTTGTGGATGGGCTGTTTGCCTGTCAGGAACCGGACCGCGACCCATGGGGACGTGCTACCATCGCTACCTTTGACCAGGAGGCCGTGGAGGCCCGTTTCCGCTGATTCACCGTACATGTTTCAACAAGCCACACCCGTAGTTCGCAACCTGTTGATCATCAACGGCATCTTCTACGTGGTGACCCATTTTTTGGCGCCGGACCTGCGTCCGTTGCTGGCGGGATACTACCCCAGTGCGCCTCAGTTCCAGCCTTGGCAGGTTGTGACGCACATGTTCATGCACGCCAGCCTCGGGCACATCTTCTTCAACATGTTCGCTCTGTTCATGTTTGGCTCCCAACTCGAGCGTGTCTGGGGTCCGAAACGTTTTTTGAACTACTACCTCGCCTGCGGCCTTGGGGCCTTCTTGCTGCACGAATTGGTGGTGGGATACGGTTACTTCACGGCCTACGGCACCTGGTTTCCCCGGGTAGAGGAGTTGTTTCCCGACTTCGGGTACAGCGCTCTCCAAATTCAAGCCCAGCGGATGTACGTTCCGGTGGTGGGCGCCTCGGGTGCCGTTTTCGGATTGCTGTTGGGTTTTGGTATGCTCTTTCCGAATACCCGACTTCAGCTCCTGTTCCCGCCGATTCCGATTAAGGCGCGCTACTTCGTGCTGGGTTACGGCGCCCTTGAATTGCTGCTCGCGTTGGACAACAATCCCGGGGACAACGTGGCGCACTTTGCCCACCTCGGGGGTATGATTTTCGGCTACATGCTTCTCAAGCGGTGGCAGCGGGACCGCGACGTATTTTATTGAGAGAAATCCCGTTGGGGACGAGTGGCATGGCGAGTTTGAGAGAAGATCTGCGAATGCGATGGGTGACGGGGGGCATGGCCATCCGGTTGGTCATGGTCAATGTGGTGGTCTTTCTTGCGTTGGTCACCCTGCGTCTTTTGGTCACGTTGGGCTTGCCGTTGCCCGTTCCCTCGGGTGCCTTCGGACTGGCCACGACTTCAGATTTGCCTGGGTTGGCGATGCGCCCCTGGAGTGCATTGACGCACATGTTTGCCCACACCGAAGTGTGGCACCTCGTCATGAACATGCTGATCCTATGGTGGATGGGGGGCATGTTTCGGTCCTACTTCGGTGACCGCCGGACTTTGAGCACCTACCTGATGGGGGGAGGCGCGGGCTTTGTGCTGTACGTCCTTGCGAGCAACCTCGTTCCCACCTTTCCCCAAGGCGGTTTTGCCCTCGGGGCGTCCTCGGCCGTCATGGCCTTGATGGTGGCGACGGCCACCTACACGCCGGATTCTGTAATCCGATTGTTCCTCCTCGGGCCGGTGAAGCTCAAGTGGGTGGCCTTGGTGTATGTCATCCTTGATTACGTTGCGCTTGGGAAGGGGAGCAATGTCGGCGGCCACCTCGGCCACATTGGTGGTGCCGCTTATGGGTACGTNTACATGAGAAACCTGCAGGCTGGGCGCGATTTGGGTGCCCCCATCGAGCGCCTCATTGACCAGCTGGTGACCTTGTTGGGGGCGGCTGGGAAAGGGGAGAAGCGGAAAGGGCGCAAGCGCAAGCGTGGGAAGGGCTTGCATTCGGTGCACCGCAGCGTCAATGTGGATGGTAAGACCCGCCGGGCACAATCCGATGAGGAATTCAACGCCGAAAAGAAGGTGCGACAAGAGCGCATCGACCGCATCCTCGACAAAATCTCCAAGGTGGGGTACGACCAGTTGACCAAGGAGGAAAAGGACTTTCTCTTCCGCAACGGCGGCAACGTCTGACCATGGCGCAGCGTCCATCCCATCGGCGGAGGGGGCGCCTCTGGATTTTTCTCGGGCTCGTGGCCGCCTTGGGGGTGCTCTGGGCGCACCTCGCGGTGTGGCTGTCTCCTGCACATTGGGCCTTGCCGGCATTGGCCGGTTTGGGGTTCCCGGTTTTTGGCGGGGTGTTGGTCTTGTCGGTGGCCGTGTTGTTGCGCNGGCGGAGGTGGGCTTGGGCTNTGGNCTTGGCGGCCTTGGTGTGGGGTTCAGCGNGCCTCTATCGAAGTGTCTGGGGTGGATTCCGAATCGGAATGCCGGAGGCCAAGGAAAACGTACCTGCCCTGATTTTGATGGGGTGGAACGTGCGCTTGTATGACCGCTACGGCTGGCTGGGGGATGACGCCATGGGCGGCATCACCGCCGCGATTGATGCGGAACGTCCGGATGTCCTGTGCGTTCAAGAGCATTACCGCGACCCGAATCCCNAGGCTTTCCCCGTGGAGGCCCCTTTGCGCCGGGCGGTCGGCGGTGTGGAGAAGGCGCCGGTCTACCTGCATGAGGTTTGGGCCCGGGGCAAGGCCGGTCGGAAGTTTGGAGTGGCGACGTTTTCTCGCCATCCAATCGTGGGTCGGGCGGACATTTCCTTTGGCACCACCAGCAACAACGCGTGTGCCGTGACGGACATCGCGTGGACGGGGGATACTGTGCGGGTGTTCAATGCGCATTTCGCCAGCTTGCACTTCGGATCGCAGGAATATGCCGCTCTTGAGGAAGGCATGCCCGATGCCGAGGGCAGACAACGGATTTGGTCGCGCATGCGGGAGGCCTACATGGAGCGGGTGACCCAAGTCGGACAGGTGATGGCCGAAGTGGCCCGCAGCCCACACCCGGTGATGCTCTGTGGGGACTTCAATGATGTTCCTGTCAGCTGGGCGTTGCAAGAAGCGCGGGAGCACCTTCGCGACGCACACGACGTGCGCGGAGGGCGCATGGATGGAACATGGCAGGGGTCAGTACCCGGCTTGCGGATTGACCATGTTTTCGTGGATCCCGCGTGGCCTGTGCTCGTCTATGGGACGGGGGGCGATGGCCTGAGCGACCACCGGTACGTCAAGGCCGTGGTGCAGGCGCCGAGCCCGTGACGAGGCCGATGCGGCGGGCGATCAGTTCGTAAGCCACCACGGTCATCGCAATCATCAGGAACCCGTAAAACAGATCATCGATCGGCATGGAGAAGATNCGCAGCTGGAGGTTGTGGTCGTTGTTGTACCACACGATTTGATCGGAGATGGCGGCCACATCCCGGTTATGGGCGGGGTATTCCCAAAAGCGCAGTCCGGTTAGCATGCCATTGGAGGCGATGAAGGGGAGGAGCAGCGGGATATAGGCAAACCACAAGCGGTGGTTCCATTGCCGCACAGAAGCCCATCGTGAGGCACCGTAGGCCAGACCTGCGGCAAGCAGCCCCGTTAGGACGCAGGTCATGCCGATGTACCATCGATCCGTGTGTTGGGCGGCCAGCCCAGCGCACAGGACGGCAAGCAGGGCGGATGCTGGAATGGCAAAAGCTCCACCGACGGGGTTGGGGATGTAGTGCTTGAGTGACTCGTAGGTAAACAGGCAGGCGTAAGGGATACAGAGGAAGAAAAGCCATTCTTCCAGTGGGATTCCGGCCACCCAAATGCCGCTGAGGTAGTCGGGATTGAACCCCCAGATGCCACGCTCAGTGAAGGCGATGTCCCACGGGATGAAGAGGAGCATCATTACCCCGATGGCGGGGAACAGGGCCGGCCAGAACCGGACGAACCTCACCTTGCGGTCAAAGCTGCACGCCAGCGGGATGGAGAGCACCGCCAGATCGACCGCGAGATAGAGGTAGTGTGGATTCATCCCTGCGTCAAGGTACGGGCCTCATGGGCCTTTCGGGCTTCGCGGAAATACCGCACTGGCACCCAAAGCATGCCGAAGCATTCGCCCTCTTCCTTGCCGAGGTGTTTGTGGTGGACCTTGTGTGCTTTGCGGATGGCGGCGAAGTAAGGGTGCTTGGCTTTGCGGAACCAATTGAACCGGCGGTGGATGAACACGTCGTGGACGAGGAAATAGCAGAGGCCGTAAGCGGCGATGCCCATGCCGATCCAGAAGCGGAAGTCTCCAGCGATACTGCCGGTGATGATGCTCCAAGCACTCGGCACGGCGAAAATCAGAAAGAAGGCGTCGTTCTTTTCGAAGAAACCCGGCTCATGCTGGTGGTGGTCCCGGTGGAAATACCACATGGCGCCATGCATCAGGTATTTGTGGGCAGCCCACGCCACACCTTCCATAGTGATGAAGGTGGCGAGGACGATGGCGGAGGCGATCAGGAGGTCCATGGGAGCAAGAGGATTCCAATGAAGAACAGGGTCTGCACCACGAGTAACCATCCTGCAGCCGGGTTGGTTCTGAAGGTCCGGGTGTGACGCCACCCCCAGGCAAGTGCAAAGGCGATGATCCACCAAGCGACGTAGTTCTGGACCGGGATGTGACCGCCGGCCCACTGCCAGTATCCGGTGCGCATGGCCACCGGTTCGATGATCAAATCCATCGCCACCATGAGGCTGGCTGCCGTGGCGGACCGCAGGAGGTCGCCCCGAAGTCCCGCTGCCTGGATCCAGCGCTGGGACCAATACATGGCCCCGGTGAGGGTGAGCAGCCAGAGGACCCCGATCATGGGGGGGACGTCATACAAGCTTGGGCCGAGCCGGGTGCCGTAGTTGTAGTCTCCAAAAGGGAAGCCCGTTTGGACCCCCACGACCTCCACCCCATAGGTGAGGTAGGCGGTCAAGAGCCAGCGCCACGTGTCCACGCGGTGGCCGAAACCGAGGATGACGGCGGCGGAGAGCAGCAGGTTGAACACCGTCAGGTCCAGGACGAGGTTGGCATCGTAGAGGGCTACCCCCGTCAGCCCCACCGCGTGTAGGAACCCCAGCAACCCCAGCCACGCCGGTACGGAGCCCAGAGGGCCTCGGATACCGAAGGCTCCTCTCACAGACAGGGATGGGGAAACAGAACTCACTTGCCCAAGTGCTCGGCGGCGCGTTCGAAACAAATGCGGAACCACGTGGTGTAGTGGTCGGGATGGGCGGCCATGTCGGCCCGGAGGGAGGCGAAGTCGACGTATTTGGTGTTGGCGACCTCATCGGGATTGGGAATCGGCGCCACATCACTCCGCCCGAAGAGGACGTGGTCGAACTCGTGCTCGATTAACCCGTCGGAGAACTCGCTGCGGTAGATGAAGTCGAATCCCTTGGAGAGTTGGCAACGCATGCCCATTTCCTCCTGAAGTCGGCGGATACCGGCGTCGATGACGTCCTCTCCATCGCGCGGGTGGCTGCAGCACGTGTTGGTCCAGAGACCACCGCTGTGGTATTTGTGGTGCGCGCGCTGCTGCAGGAGCAATTCGCCCTTGCTGTTGAGGATGAACACGCTGAAGGCCCGGTGCAAGATTCCCTTCTCGTGGGCGGCCATTTTCTCCATGGTCCCTTGCGGTTGGTCCAAGGTGTTCACGAGCACCACCTGCTCTTCCATCACTTCACTCATGATCGTTCTTGTTCAATCTGTTCCGCCAGATTTGACATCCACGCCGAAAATTTCGGNCTTTCTGCCCAATGGTCCATGGCCAAGAGCCTACGCAATGCCGCCAAGTCTTCCCTCCAATCTTGTTCGAGGCGCAACCACCGGGGGGCTGTCCCGGTGATGGACAGCCNGAGTGCGCGTAGAACGTCGTCTTTNGGATGTGCCTCGACCAGCGCATCGAGTTGGTCCAATCCTGTGTTGAGTCGGCTNAATTTTTGCCGGGGATTCCACCCGAAATCGGCACTGCGGGCATGGGAAACCCAGCGGTGCGCTTCGATGAGCACGGCGCACCGACCGGTGGCTTCTGTCAACGCTGTCAGGGCCAAGTTCTCCGTTTCCTCGGCCTGCTCAAACGTGCTGTGGTCGAGGTAGGCCATGCGAAGCGGGTGCAAAGCGTCACAAGGGGCTTGGGCAGCGAGACCACCCAGCCAAGCACAGAGCAGCATAGACCACCCGAGACGGGTCATGGTCAGAGGAGGTTGAACTGGTGGCGCAGGTAGGAGCCCATCAGCAAGGCGACNTTTTGCCGGTTTGGGATGCGGATNCGCTCTTCGAGAACCCGATGGTGGGGGAGGCGCCGGATTTTCCGGAAAAGGCGTGTGTAGTAGATGTACGCCATGTACACCCCCAGGCGAGCGGAGGTTGGCAACTTGAGGATGCCGACGAGGGCATGCTGGAAGTCTGACTCAATCTCCTCTTCGATGGACCGCTTGGCGTCTTCATCAAACGCGTCCAGGTCTAGGCCAGGAAAATAAGTCCGACCAAGCCCTTCCCAATCGGCTTGCAGGTCCCGGAGGAAGTTGATTTTCTGGAAGGCGGCACCCAAGCTGCGGGCGTGTGGCAGCAGCGCGTCGTATTCGTCCTGGTCGCCGTTGACGAACACGCTCAGGCACATGAGGCCCACCACTTCAGCACTGCCGACGATGTAGTCGTCATATCCGTCCCGGTCATAGGCCGTCTGGTCCAGGTCGCGTTCCATGGATTCGAGGAACTTATCGACGTGGGCGATGTCCATGTTGTAGGCGTGGAAGGCCCANTGGAAGCTGTTGAGGATTGGATTGAGCGAAATCCGNTCCTCGATGGCCCGATGGGTGTCTTGGACGAAGCGGCGGAACAGGGTCTCCTTGTCGTAATCATGGAAGGTGTCCACGATCTCATCCGCGAATCGGACAAATCCATACACGGCTTGAATCGGGGCCCGCAATTCTGGAGCGAGCATGCGGATGCCCATGCTAAATGAGGTGCTGTACGCCTTGGTGGTGAGCGCACTGCACGCCAAGGAAACATGGTCGAACAGGGGCTTGCCCGTGTCCAACAGGTCTGCATCCACCGCTCCCATGGCAGGGGCCACAGGCTTCACGCTGTTGGCGTGTGGGTCGGCGATGGGGGGACGGGCATTCATTTGCGCGGTATGACTTAAACCCGCAAAGCGGCAGGTTGTTCGATGGCCACGGATTCGGGTACGCCTTCCATTCCACGGGATTTNAGGAGCTCACTGGCGGCGACTTGTCCGCTGATGATGCTAGGGGGCACCCCTGGTCCTGGGGTTGTCAATTGTCCCGCAAACCATGTCCCGGGTAGCTTGGATTTCAGCTTGGGTTTCCAGAATGCCGTCTGCCGCAGGGTGTTGGCCAGTCCGTAGGCATTGCCTTTGAAGGCGCTGTAGTCGGCGATGAATTGGCGGTGAGCGTATTGNCGCTTGTACACCACATGGTCTCGGATTTGGACGCCGGTGCGGGCCTCCAAACGGTCCATGATTTGCCCGTAGATGCGGTCACACGCCTCCTGATCTTCTGCCATTCCAGGAGCGGTGGGCACCAGCAGGAAGAGGTTTTCGCAGCCTTCCGGAGCGACGCTTGGGTCGGTTACGCTGGGTGCGCAGACGTAGAACAGCGGGTCTTTTGGCCAGGCTGGGGCATCGTAAATCTCCTGCGCGTGGGCGTCGAAGGAGGNATCGAAGAAGAGGGTGTGGTGCTTGAGCCCGGGAATGCGCCGGTCCACTCCGAGGTAGAACAGCAGGGAACTCGGTGACATTTCGCGGCCGTCCCAATAGGCTTCGTCATACCGACGGTAGGGTTTGGGAAGCAGGTGTTGTTCGGCGTGGTGGTAGTCGCACGCGGCAATCACATGGGGGCAGCGAACAAGTGCGCCACCCACACGGAGGCCCGCAGTCTCTCCATTCTCTTCCAAGATGCCTTCGACTTGACAACTGAATTCGAATCGGACACCTTGTGCCTTGGCCACTTCGACCATGCCGTCCACAATCTTGTGCATGCCGCCCATGGGGTACCACGTCCCGAGAGCGGTGTCCGCATAGTTCATCAGGCTGTACAAAGCTGGCGTGTTCTGCGGCTTGGAGCCGAGGAACAACACCGGGAACTCCATCAGTTCGATGAGGCGGGGATCCTTGAAGTGCTTGCGGACATGGTCGCTGAAGCTGCGCAGAAGCTGGAGGCGCGGGGCGTCCTTAAGGATGTCCAGTCGGGCAAATTCAAGGGCGTTGTGTGCGGGTTTGTTGACGAAGCGCCCCATGCCGATGTCGTACTTGACCTTGGCTTCGGCGAGGAAGTCGCACAGTTTCTGTCCTGCGCCGGTCTCTATGGCCTCAAAGGCTTCTGCAAGCGCTTCGGTTCCGGCGGGCACGTCGAAGGGACCGTCTTCGAATTCCACACGGTAGGAGGGGTCCAGCCGCACGAGATCGTAATGTTCGGCCACGGTGGCGCCGAATTGGGCGAAGTACCGGTCGAACACATCTGGCATCCAATACCAGCTCGGCCTCATGTCGAAGCGGAACCCTTCTGCTTCAAAGCGACGGGCCCGGCCACCGGCGTGATCGTGGCGTTCGAAAATGGTCACGTTGAGGCCGCGGCTGGCCAAGGTCGTGGCTGCTGCGAGGCCGGCAAAACCGGATCCGATGACAGCGACATCGAGGGGGGCTGGGGCGTTTTGCGTCATGTTATCCGGGTTCAACAACCCGGTTGGTGTTGTGTTCACCCGCCAGATTTAGGAATAAGGTACCGTTTTTGAGGTATCAACGGGCTTCATTCTGGATAAATAAATCAGGCTTGGATTGAAACCTTAGTGGGTGTTTTTCCGTTTTCCTTGTGAAACCACAACCTGCAAGGCCAAAATCCAAGCATGATGAGGTTTTTTCCAATTGTCTGA
>NYTZ01000047.1 GCA_002683735.1 Flavobacteriales bacterium | reverse complement strand
TTTCGAGTTTCTCGAAAAAGTGGACCCTGAGGTCGTCTGGGGGGAGAAAGTCTAATAATGAAGCTCTGAGGGCTTCGTGCAATGTTCCACGTGGAACTATTGGTCAGCGCCCTAGGTAGACCATGAGCACTGAAAGGTCAGACGCTGACACCCCACTGATTTTGCCGGCATCTCCGAGGGTGGCTGGTTTGTGTTGCGCAAGCTTGTTTCGTCCTTCCATGCTCAGGGAGGTCATCCTTTCAAACTCGAGGTCGGCGGGCAGGGGCAGTGAGTCCATGGAGCGCATGCGGTCGGCTTGGGCCTGCTCCTTCTCTATGTATCCCTTGTATTTGATCTGGGTCTCAGTAAGCTCGTGCCAGGGGGTCGGGTGTTCTCGGTGTTTGGGGAGCAGCGATGGGTCTGCGTTCATGAGCTGGGCGAGGTGCACGTGCGGCCGAGACAGGAGTTGTGCCCATCGGGTTTTTTGTCGAATGGGCGTGCTGTTGACTGCGGACAGGGTCGGGTTGATGTTGTTTGGGTCGGCTGAGGTTTGCTCAAGCGTTTTGATCATGTCCTTGATGGCGGCTTGTTTGTCTTGGAATTGTTCCCAGTCTTGGTCTTTAATGAGCCCTAGTTCGCGGCCCTTGGGGGTGAGTCTTTGATCTGCATTGTCTTGGCGCAGCAGGATCCTGTATTCCGCGCGGCTTGTGAACATGCGGTAGGGTTCGTCCGTGCCTTTCGTCACAAGGTCGTCAATGAGAACACCGATGTAGGCCTCTTCTCTTCCGAGAATGACGTCGTGCCTGCCTTGGAGGGATTGTGATGCGTTGATTCCGGCCATGAGTCCCTGGCAAGCCGCTTCTTCGTAGCCGGTTGTTCCGTTGATCTGTCCTGCGAAATAGAGGTTGGGAAGCGCTCTGGTCTCCAGGGTGTGTTGGAGTTGCGTCGGGGGGAAGTAGTCGTACTCGACGGCGTATCCGGGCCTGAACATTCGTGCATGTTGGAGGCCTGGAATTTGTCGCATTGCGGCGAGCTGCGCTTCTTTTGGCAATGAGGTGGAAAAGCCGTTGAGGTAGGTTTCAACGGTGTGCCGGCCTTCGGGTTCGATGAAGATTTGGTGTCTGTCCTTGTCGGCAAAGCGGTGAATCTTGTCTTCGATGCTGGGGCAGTATCGTGGTCCTTTTCCGGTGATGGCACCAGAAAACAGGGGGCTATCGGCGAGGCTGGCGCGAAGGGTGTCGTGGACAGCGGGGTTGGTGTAGGTGATGTGGCAGGGCAGTTGGGGCTCGTGGTTCGGGGATTCGAAGTAGCTGAAGGCCTCAGTGGTGTGGTCGCCGTGCTGGGGTTCGCATTGGCTGTAGTCAATGCTTCTGCCGTCGATTCGGGGCGGNGTGCCCGTTTTCATTCGTCCTGCAATCAGTCCAGCGGAGCTGAGTTGGTTTGTAATGCCTTCTGCAGCCCTTTCTCCAGATCGTCCCCCTTGAAATTGCTGCTGGCCGAGGTGAATTCTTCCTTGAAGGAACGTGCCTGATGTGAGGATGGTTTTGTGTCCGCGGATTTCGACGCCCAGTTGAGTTTTGACGCCAGTGACGCGGTTGTTTTCAATGATGAGGCTGGTGACCATGTCCTGCCACAGGTGGATGTTGGGGTGGGACTCCAGTGTGGAGCGCCATTCTTGGGCAAAGGCGTGTCTGTCGTTTTGAGTTCTGGGGGACCACATGGCAGGGCCTTTTGAGCGATTGAGCATACGGAATTGGACCGCGCTTCTATCGGATATGCGTCCGCTCATGCCGCCAAGGGCATCGATTTCTCGCAGGATTTGGCCTTTGGCGACGCCTCCCATGGCTGGGTTGCAGCTCATGGCGCCAATGGTGGTGAGGTTCATGGAGATGAGCAGCACCTTCTGGCCCATGGTCGCTGCTGCATGTGCGGCTTCATTGCCGGCATGGCCGCCGCCGACAACAACGATGTCGTAGTGTTCAAGCATTGTGTGGTTCCACGTGGAACATCTTTAGTGAAACGTGCGCATGCGCAGNGCTTCGTCCTCTGCGGTTCGCATGCGATGGCCTTTGGATGGGGTNGTGTCGTCGAATCCGATCAAGTGCAAAAGACCATGGGCCATGACGCGGTGGAGTTCGTTCGCTGGGGAATGACCCAAATGTTTGGCGTTGTCGCGAACTCGGTCAATGGAGATGAGGATGTCGGCCGATACTCCCAGTGCACTGGGGNTCGGAAACGTCAGAATGTCCGTGTAATAATGGTGATTGAGGTGNNTCGAGTTCATGTNGAGCATGTACCCGTCGGANCAAAAGAGGTAGNTCAACTCTCCAATAGTGTGACCGTGATGGAGTGCCAGTGTCGAGAGCCAGGCGCGAATGGCACGGCGTTGGCGCAGGCGAAATGGGGTGTCGGCGAAGTGGAAGTGGATGGCTCCGGTCTTGCTCACTTGGCGGAAACNGGCTGCGGAATGGCAGACTCAAACTTGAGAATTGCGATGCGACCCAACTCTTCGAACTCGCAGCTGTCCGCCAGCTGGCGCATGAGGAAAACACCGCGGCCATTGGGNTTTTCGATGTTCTCNGGGGAGGTCGGGTCTGGGATGTTCTCGTAGTCGAATCCGGGACCTTGGTCGGCAACTCGGAATTCGAGAACCGGGCCATCGGTGCGGACCTCGATGTCCACCATCTTNTTGACATCCAGNTTGTTACCGTGGACGACTGCGTTGTTGACGGCTTCCGTCATGGCGATGAGGATTTCCCCGTAATGGGTTTCCTCCACACCGAAATCCTCGCAGATGTCGTTGATGAGGGCTTCGACCTCGGTGATGCCNTCCATGCGGGAGGCGATGCGGATGTTTCTCACTGCAGCCATGGTCTGAATCAGTCCCGGTTCTGGGGCTCCAAAGTATTGAAATAATCGTTGACGCGGAGCTTGTAGTAGGGGTTCAAATCCGCAGGCACCGTGCGCAAAAGTTCGATTTCCTGCGCTTTGCGCCGTTGGTACTCTTCAAGACTTGGGGGGGCATCCTTGGGCGTTTCACGTGCCGTACGGGATTCTCGCTCCTCTTTTTCGCCTCGGACGCGCTCAGCGTTTTCGGCTTTGAGAAGGCGGGTCAGGATGTCTTGCTGGCGGTCGAGGGTGAGTTGGTCGAGCTCNCCATTCACGATGTCCTTCTCGATTTCCTCCATCTCTTTGGCGANATTNTCCAGGCCGTTTCCTTCGCCTGATCCGTCCTCATTGAGCTGTTTTCCCAGCTCTTGGGTCATTTGACGGATGGCGGCCTGTTGCGCGGCCATCTGCGCGAGCTCTTGGCTCAGACCCCGTTTGCCATCCTTTCCTTCGCCTTGATTGAAGCCCTTCATCTTCTCCTTCATGCGCTCGAGTTGCTTGGANAGGGATTGTTGCATGCCCTTGATTTGCTTGGCGCTGGGAGAGGGCTTGGAGCCACTGCCGCCGGGTTTCTCGCAGTTTCCTGTTCCCGGCTTGTTGCAGCTGCTTTGGTTCTGCATTTGTTGCAATACCTCATCCAAGAGTAGGGCGAGGTTGTTGAAGGAGGTCATCA
The DNA here is from genome assembly GCA_002683735.1 of Flavobacteriales bacterium. The sequence goes on along the minus strand of NYTZ01000047.1, from coordinate 23,859 downwards.
CGTACTGCTGGTTGCTCGTGATGAGGTTCGTCTCTCGGTCCGTGAAGCCACCTAAGGCTTGTCCCATGTGGAGGTTAACCAAAGCGATTTCCCGGTTCACAATGGCCTGGAGTTGGGTCACGCGTTTGCTGAGGGCAAACAGGCTGTCCTTGACCATCTCTGCGTCATCCTTGAGTTTTCGTTGCAGTTGGCCATGGGTCACGTATCGGGGGTCGTCCTTCTGCGTGGTGCCGACGGCTGCCATGAGGTCCTCTTCATCGAAGGACAGCGTGATGATGTTTTCAAGCAAGGCGCGCAGAGCTTCCATGTCCTCTTCCATGGACTCCTGCTCCTGCTGTTGCATCGCGCNGTCCATCTGCTGGGCCATTTGCTGCATCTTCTGGGCAGCGTTTTTCTGGCTTTCCGAGGCCTTTTTCTCCTTTCCGCTGTCCAGTTTTTCTCCAGCGTCTTGCATGTCCTGATCNATCTCCTCCTGGAGCTCTTCCATCATGGGCATGCTGTTGGGGTTCTCTAGCTCTTCATTGAGCTTCTCTGCATCCTCAAGCGCCTCTTGAATCTTGTCAAACTCTTGGTTTAAGGAGTCTTGCTTGGCCTTGAGGTCTTCTTCGGGAGTTTCGCCAGATTCGGTCTGTTCGGAGAGCTTCTCTTGCTCTTCGGCGAGTTTTTCGAGGTCGGAAATGGCCTCCTCCATTTGCTGCTCCCATTGGAGTTGCTTGAACTGCTCCAAGGCGCGGTCGAGCTCCTGCTCAAGCGCCTCCTGGTCCAGGTCCATCTGATTCAGTTGCTCTTCGATTTTCTCCTTGTCCCCGTCCTCGATGTCCTCCATCAGCTCCCGGAGCTCGTCGAACATCTGCTGAAGCTCGTCCGTCATCACCTCGTCCATCAGGCGCTGCAGCTCTTCCTGCTTCTTCNGGATCTCCTCGTTGGGCGGGGCGAACTCGGATTGTTTCTCATTCTTGAGGCGATTCTCGTCCTGCATCTTCTCGACTTCCTCTTTCAGGGCCTTCTGTTGCTTGAGCAATTCCTCTAGGGCGGCTTTTTCTTCCCACCCGAGCTCGTCCTCCTCCATGAGTTCGCGGCGCAATTCGCGCATTTCTTCACGCAGCCGGCGGGCTTCCTCGAGGTTTTCTTCCAGCGCAGCCGTGATGTCGGCCTCGGCGCTGTCGAGCTGTGCGGCGAGTTCTTCCGCTGTCGGTGCTTGGTGCACAAACGTGCGGGANCGGGTCATTTTTGGGCCGTTGACCCCATCGTTGTCGCGCACTTCAAACCAGTATTCCACTTCATCTCCCAGCCCGATGCCGGCGTCGGTCAAGTTCCAGAAGTGGATGAAGCTGTCTTCCCTCCGGCTGGGACGGTCGAGGGCCATGTGTTCTTCTGCACCTCCGCGCATGCGGTGGACGAAGTAAAGGCTGGTGAAGCCGTAGTCGTCTTGGACGATGCCGTTGAAGGCCAGTTGGTTGAAGGCCAGGCTGTCGGAGACCTCGGCAACGCGGATGGTGGGCCGGCGGTCGGCCAAGGACCGAAGGCGGTAGCGCACCGAGTCTGAGGTTGGCACCGCACGGCTGCTCGGCAACAACGTGTAGGTGAGGTCGGTGACCGCGGTTTCTTTGAAGCTGAAGCGGTTGTCGACGTCGGGATTCAAGGCTTTGGCGATGTCGCCCCAGCGCACGGTCAGGCGGTCCGCGTTTCGGGTGCCCACCTGAAATTCGATCACACTGCCTTCCGGGACGTCGAGGTCTCCATCATTGCGCTGTTCAAATGGGGCGAGACCGGTGTGCAGCGGGGGCCGAACGGCGATGTTGAGGTCTTGTAGCTCAGGCCGAGGCAAGACCGTCAGGCGGAGGTCTAGGTCCGGCGTTCCCGGCGCGGTAATCGTCAGGTCCATGCTNTCGCGCACGGAACGGAACGTGTGGGNCCACTGGCCGTTGGCGTTGCGTTCCATTCGGAAGCGGCCTTCACCCGCCAGCACATCGATGCGGGCGGGCACGACAGTGCCGACAGTTCGGACGGTGAGCGTGTAGTCCGTGCGCGCGAGCGCTTCACTCGGGCCGTCGTGGACCAGCCGGAAATCGGGCATGTCGAGGGCCTCCGTGCGGTGGTGAATCAGGCGNTCGGTCGGGGCTTCCATGGCCCCTGGTAGGGCGAGGTACAGTCCAGCGAACAGGGCAAGCGGCGGAAGGGCGTATTTGAGGTAGCGCCGGTTTTCACCGAAGTCCACAGCAGCAGTGAACCGGTAGGGGCGCAATTGGTCGCTGCGCTGGGCAATGGAGGCGAGGAGCAATTCGTTGCCTTCAGGGTCGGCTTCAGCCCGGGCTTGGAGCTGGAGTGTGTTGAGCAGCCGGTCTTCGATTTCCGGGAAATGCCGCCCGATGATCCGCGCCGCNGCGTCGTGGNCCAAGCCCGAGCGCAGGCGCAGCAGACGGAGGCCAGGCAGCAGGATGTAACGCACGGCGACCCAGCAAACTGTGCCGAGGAACAGGTAGAAGAGCAGGGTACGGGCGTCTGTGCCAAACCGCCCGAAGGCTTCGAGGCCCAGCACGGTGAGCCAAGCCAAGGGTAGGGAGGCCGCCAGAATGAGTGCTCCCCGCAGCATTTCGTTGCGGTGGTACTTCCTGACAAAGGCNTCAAGCCGTTGCTTCAAGTCCTGTTGGGCGTGGGGCATGGGGCAGTTGCGGGTGAAACGGAATCCGGACCCCTGAAGTTACGTCTCCTCGCGCCTTGTGATTTCATCACTTGTTAAAGCGGGGGCACGGACGCCCGCGCTACTTTCGCGCTTGATTCCAACCTNTTGGCCATGCGCCCAGCACTCAACCTCTTCCCGTTCACGGCGTTGTGCCTGTCCGCACTTGTCCTTTCCCCTTTCTTGACGTTGGCCCAAGACGTCTTCATTAACGAGGTGGACGCTGACAGCAATACCGTTCCGGACAGCNTGGAGTTCGTGGAGCTCTTCGGAGAGCCCAACCTCGCACTGGATGGCCACATTGTGGTNTTCTACAAAGGGGGCGGAAACCTGGTGACCACCAACGTGTACGCGGCATTTGATCTGGACGGCCACCAGTTGGACAGTGCAGGGTTCTTTGTTCTTGGCAACCCGCAAATCGGTTCATCGAATGTGGTGTTCGAGCCGGGACTTCTACGAGACGGCGGCGACGCGGTGGCTGTATTTGCCGGAGACAGCGCGGATTTCCCAATCGGTACACCCCTGACGACCCTCGGATTGCTCGACGCCGTGGTCTACGGCACCGCGGACCAGACCAACCCTTTCCTCATCGACAGTTTGACGCCGGGTCAACCTCAGATCGACGAGTGGATGTTCGGCCCTGAAATTGGAAGTGAGCTCGCGTGGGCCCGCCTTCCCGATGGCGGCCCGGCTTTCGCCTCGGACCAGATGGTACTCCAGGCGCCGACCCCAGGCTTCACCAACCTGCTCGACTGTGACGGAGGAACCATCACTGCGCAGGGCGCCGAAGACGGCGTGGCCACGGTGTGTGTTGACCTCCCCGGCGGATTCCTGCCGTTCACAGCAGCATCCAACGCACTNGAGAGCGCGTATGGCCTTGTCGTGACCAACCTCGATGGGGAGGTAATCGACGTGGTTCCGGCCGGAGAGGGCAACCTCGGATACGATTTTTCCGGATCATCCACAGGCACGTGCCTCGTCTGGGGCATGAGCTATGATGGCGACCTCGATCCGGCGAGCATCGTGTCCGGAGCCCCTTATGACAGCATTTCCGCATCGGGTTGCGTGGCCTTTAGCGCCATCCCGGTCCAAGTGGAGCGCATCTATTGCCTTCCCCCCAGCTGCGATGGCGGACAGATTTANACTGCGGCCGGGGCAGACGAAGNCGTCGGATGCCTCTCCTACGCCAACACCCTCGTCCATTTCGGGTACTTGACGCAGAGCCCCGAAGCCGACCACACCTTCCTCATCGCAAATGCGGACGGGATGTTGCTCGACACCACATCCATGGCCCAATACGACTTTGAATCCCTGGGCCTCGGCGACTATGAAGTCTACGGATACAGCCACCTCGGGCCGTTGGATTCAGCCTCCATCGTTTTCGGTGCTGCCGTGAGTGGCGTGATGGCCGACTCCTGTGGGTCCGTGTCCGGGACGCCCCTCGACGTGTCCATTTTGCCCTGTGACCCCAGCGGTTTGTGTACGGACCTGTTCTTCTCCGAATACGTCGACGGCTCCAGCTTCGCCAAAGGTTTGGAGATCTACAACCCCAGCGCCACCTCATCTGCGGACCTGGGGGAGTATACCGTCAAGACCTACAACAACGGCAGCGCCGCNCCCAATCANGAGGTTCAGCTCAGCGGCATCCTTGGGCCAGGTGAAGTGTACACCATTGTCAACCCCACCGCACCCGTCGAATTGGCCCAGTTGGCGGACCTGCTGGACGACGTGACCCTTTATAATGGCAACGACGCCACAGTCCTCGAGCGCAATGGCGTGGTGGTGGACGCCTTGGGGGAAGTGGGCGTCAACCCCGGCGAGGCCTGGCCGGTCAACGACGTGACCATGTTGCACCACACGNTGGTCCGNAACCCCGATGTGACGTCAGGTTCGGACGATTGGTCTGTGGTCCAGAACCAGTGGGCGGATTATCCCGAAAACACCTTCCAGTTCTTCGGCAACCACACGGCCACGCCCTGTGGCATCGACACCAATGCNACCCCCACCGTGGGCTTCGGGGTCGACCAGATNGTGGCCTTCGAGGGAGATGTGCTCAACATCGAGCTTCCCATCGACTTGCCCATCGCTGAGGTGCACGTACAAGTGTCCGTTCTCGAAGGGGGCACTGCCACTCCTGTGTCGGATTTCGGCACGTTNTTTCCGCTTGAGCTCACCTTTCCNCAGGGCTGGNTGTCCGCGCAGAGTTTCATGGTCGGCATCGTGGACGATGTTGAGCCCGAGGGCCTCGAGACGTTCACGCTCTTCCTCACGGTGCTGTCCGGCAATGCGGAGGTGGCCACCAGCGAAGTGACGGTGTCCATCGCGCCGAGCGACTTGGGCTTCCCACACTATCCCATCGCCGACGTGCGGGGCATTGATGGCAATGGTGTCCTGGACAGCTTGCTGATTCCCTGTGAATTGCGCGGGGTGGTACACGGGTTCAACACTTACCCATCTGGCTTGCGCTTCACCATCATCGACCCCACTTCCGGCATCGAGGTGTGGAGCCCGGTGGAGAATTTCAATTACCTGGTCCAAGAGGGGGACAGCGTGCGCATCCGTGGATCTATCCAGCAGTTCCTCGGCCGCGCCCAGATCGTGGCCGACACCTTGATTCTCTCTGCGCAGGAGCAACCGCTCAATGCGCCACAGCTGGTGAATGCACTTGACGAAGGCACTGAAAGCGACTTGATTCGCCTCAAGTGTGTGGAGCTGGTCAATCCGGTTGATTGGACCAACGCCTTGCCACAGTTCGAGGTTTACGTGAGCACAGGCGCTGACCTCTACAAAATGGTCATTGACGGCGACACCGACCTGTTCGGGACGGAGGCTCCAGAAGGTGTGTTTGGCGTGACGGGCATTGGCGGGCAGCGCGATGATGACGCCCCCTTCCTCGATGGGTACACCATTCTGCCGCGGGGCAGCTTTGACCTTTCTGAGCCCGTGGTGGCGGACTTTTCTGCCCCGAGTCCTTGGGAGAGTGAAGACGGCCCGGTCCCTTTTGACAACGGGAGTGAGGGTGCAGGCAGCTTCTACTGGAGCTTCGGAGACGGATCGCCCATCGATACAGCGACGTCGCCCCTGCATGTGTTCCCGACCGACAGCACGTACACCGTGATCTTGACCGCGACGAGCGTGGATGGGGTGTGCACGGACCAGGCCATACAGGAAGTGACGGTGGTCTTCCCCGACACGAGCACAATTGCAGTGGCGGAGTTGGGCACGGAAGTTGTCTTGACGGCCGGACCGGTGCCGTTTGGCGCAGGCCGCCCCCTTCGGGTCCAGTTGGCCGCAGACCTGAAACAGTGGGTGTTGCGTGACGCGCTTGGCCGGGTGGTCCAGACAGGTGGACCACAGTTGTCGGGTGCGACGTGGACGGTGGAGGCCGATGGTCTGCGCTCAGGTTGGCACGTGCTCGTGATGGAAGGCCATGAGGGCCAGGTTTGGTCTTGGCCGGTCCACATCGATTGACCGCGTGAACCGCTCTCAAGCTGGCCTGCTGTTGCACGCCACCGTGGTGGTCTTTGGTTTCACCGGGGTGTTTGGCAAATTGATTTCGCTGGCAGCGGTGCCGCTGGTGTTTTGGCGGACCCTCATCGGGGCCTTGGGCCTGCATGCGTGGATGATTCTCCGGAGCCGCGCAGTGGCCATGCCTCGAGATGTGCGTTGGCCGGTGGCCCTGACCGGAGCGCTCGTGGCCTTGCACTGGGTCACCTTCTTTGCGGCCATCAAGGCGTCCACCGTGTCGTTGGCCTTGGCTGTGATGGCCACGGTGCCCTTTTTCGTGGCGCTCATTGAGCCGGTGGTTCGTCGGAAGCGGCTGGATCCTGCAGAGTTGGGGCTGGGCGTGGTGGCCATCGTGGGACTGTGGTGGATGTACCGGGTTGACGTGGACCAATGGCAGGGCATGCTGCTCGCGTTGGTGAGCGCGTTTTCTGCGGCCTTGTTCGGCACCCTTAACAGCGTGTGGAGCCAGAAGGCGTCGGCATTGGCCGTGTCGCGTTTGGAACTGGCCGTGGCATGCGGTGTGCTCGCCGTCTGGATTTCGGTGGGAGGGGGTTGGCCCGAATCCGTCCCAACGCCCGCCGATTGGGGGTGGTTGCTCTTGCTGGGATTGCTGGCGACGTCGGTGGCCTTCGCCATCACCGTGGAGGTCATGCGGGTGCTGAGTCCATTCACCGTTGCGATGGCCATCAACCTTGAGCCGCTCTACGCCATCCTGTTGGCGTTGGTGATTTTCGGGGAAGAAGAAGTGATGCCCCCTGGATTTTACGGGGGTGCTGCCCTGCTGATTTCAAGCGTNTTCCTCGACGTGTGGCTCAAGCGCCGCCGCGCGCAAAGGGCGCAGTGATTACTCCATCAGCTCGACGGTGATGGCATCTCCGGTGGGCCAATGGTGCTCTGGGATGCGAAGCCGCCCTTCTGCCCACTCGAGGTGACCTGCNTCCAAACACGGTTGTAGTCTAGGACGTGTCAGCAGGTCACGGCCGGTATCGGCGAGCAGCTGGGCAGGGTCGACGCCCTCGATGCGGCGCAGTCCGGTCATCAGTCGCTCGTTGAACCGTTCGGTTGGACCCAAGGTCTCGCTCTCCTGTTGGCTGGCAAAAGCGCCGGCTTTTGCGGCTTTCAGGTAGCGCGCATTGGACCGCGCGTTCCACCAGCGTTGTGCGCCGCGGAAACTGTGGGCGCCAGGCCCGATGCCGAGATAGGGCAATCTGTCCCAGTAGGCACTGTTGTGTTGGCTGTGCCCACCTGGAAGGGCGAAATTGGAGACTTCATAATGCGAGAATCCGGCCTCGGAAGTGCGCCGGATGAGGCATTCATACTCGCGAAGCACTTGTTCATCCGGCGGCTCGGCGACCTCTCCCTTCTTCAGCTGATGGCCATAGAGCGTCTGAGGCTCGGCGGTCAGGATGTAGGCGCTGAGGTGGTCTGCCGGCAGGGAAAGGGCGACATCGAGGTCCCGTTTCCATCGGTCCTCTCCGCCCACGGGGACACCGTAGATGAGGTCGACAGACAGGTGTTCGAACCCAGCAGCCGCGGCATTGCGAACAGCCACTTCTGCCTTGTCGGCGCCGTGGATGCGGCGCATCCATTCGAGCACGTCCCGTTCGAAGCTCTGCACCCCGATGGACAAGCGGTTGACGCCAACATCAAGCAAGGCGTCAAGCGTGTTGGGGTCGATGTCTTCCGGATTGGCTTCCACGGTCCATTCGGCGAGGTCCCAATCGGCGCCGTCGAAGGCTTCTGACGCGATGTCGGCCAATGCGGCCGGGCCGAGAAGGCTGGGGGTGCCGCCGCCGAAGTACAGGGTGGTGAACCGTTCTCCTTGCCAATGGGGGATGGCCGAGCGAATTTCTTGGCGCAGTGCGGCCACCATTGCGTCCCGGTCCCCAAGGCGCGTGGTGAAATGGAAGTCACAGTATGTGCAGGCCTGGGCGCAAAAGGGAATGTGCACGTAGAGTCCGGCCATGGCGTGCAAGTTCGCCCCGGTCATCGGTAAATTGCAGGCGATGTCTGCTTACCGCGACCCTCAAGGCCAAGCCGCTCCGGCTGCGCCGGAATCCGCCACCCTGCATCGGGATGCGCGCGGCCTGTGGTGGGTGCGCATTGGCCAGCGGAACCACCGCGTCTCGGCTTACCGCGGGTCAGACGGGCGCTGGGCGGTCACCTTGGACGGCGTTGCTGACCTGTGGGCGGTCCACGGTCTTCGGGAGCAGATGATGGAGCGCATGGGGCTGGAGGACGCCAGTACCGCCGGAGCCAAGGAGCTGCGCGCCCCCATGCCAGGCAAGGTCATTGAGGTGCTNGTGAAGGAAGGCCAAGCCGTGGCGGAGGGCGACCCAATGCTGGTGCTCGAAGCCATGAAAATGGAGAACGTCCTGCGCGCCGCTGGCGAAGGCGAAGTGGGCACAATCCGCGTCGCTGCCGGTGAGGCTGTCGAGAAGGATGCCGTCCTGATTGCCCTCTCGGATTGACCCGCCGGACAACGTCTGCCGCCCCACCTGCGTTGTTGATAATCCCTGCCGGTGTCCGATGACGGACCGCTGGTGCGGCTACCTTCGATTTCGATCCCATGTGTACCCTTTTCACACGGTCCTTCTTGGGTGCGTTGGCCCTGTTTGCGCTGACGACCTCCCTCTCCGCACAGACGTGCGCGGACCCTGGCCTCCTCTGTCCNGAGGCCCCGACATCGCTCTTCATCCTNGATGAGGCGGATGCCCTGCTGAATTTCGAATGCATCGACGCCACACACGTGGCCGTGCTTCGATTCCGCTCCAACCACAATTTCGCCAATCNAGGCAGTGCCCGGATCCGCATTTCACAGGTGTCCTGCGAAGGGGTGACCGGCCCGGATACGCTGTCTGCCTTGGTGGTCAGCGCCACGGGAAGCCCCTGCGACCCGACGACATTGACAGCCATGGGCCCCTGCATTTCCGGGGTGGACGACCTCGTTTGGGAGACGGCCACGTTGAACCACAACAGTGAGTATTTCTTGCTGGTGGGCACCCAGCACAATCCGGCCGACACGCTCTGTGGCATGTACGTCGAGCTCGAGGGAGAGGGGGTCACAATGGACGTTTGCTGCAACCACACACTCATCCCGGGTGCATCCGCGGATCTGAGTGTTGAAGGCGGTGACCCTGTCTTCGGCTATGCCTGGACCCCGCAATTCTACCTCTCCGATCCAGACCTGGCCACGACCACGGTGACGCCCTTGGAGACCACAACCTACCAAGTGGACGGCCAGATCGGCGATTGCCCGGTCACAAGTTCGGTCACGGTTACGGTGGGGTCCCCCATTGGCGTGCCCAACAGCTTCACCCCGAACGGCGACAACATCAATGACCTCTGGACGATCGATGGCATTGCCGCGTTCCCGGGGGCCAAGGTGGAGGTTTACAACCGCTGGGGACAATTGGTGCACCGCTCTCTGGGCTACGCCCAGCCCTGGGATGGTACCGGGCGTTCCGGGAAGCCCCTGACACCGGGCACATACTACTACGTCATTGAATTGAACGACGTCGATCTTCCGATCGCGCCGGAAACCGGCCACGTGGCCATCATCCGATGAAGNGGACCATNACGATGCGCTTTCTCCTCCGCATTTCCCTCATTGCCCTTGCCCTCGGCGCCCTGTCCACGGTGGAGGCACAGCAGTTGCCGTTGCGGACCAACTGGCAGCTCAACTACTTCCAGGAGAACCCGGCCTTTGCCGGATTCAGCGACTGCATGGAACTCAAGGCGGGCTACCGCCAGCAATGGGCGGGTTTTGATGGGGCACCCGCGACCGCCTTTGCCAACNTGCAGGGTGAAATCGGCCGGTCTCCGAGCGGCAACATTCACGGTTTCGGCGGGCGCGTGACAGACGACAGCGCCGGCCCGTATGGTTTCACCCAACTCGACCTGGCGTACGCGTACCATTTGAAGATGTCGAAAGGGTGGCGTGTCGCTGCGGGCGCTGCGGTGGGCTTTATGCAGTACCGGCTTGCGCTCGGCGACATCGTCTTGCCCGATTTCCAGGCGGGCAATGACCCGGCCATCACGTCCAACGCCAACCAGTTGCTGGCGCCCACGGTTGATTTCGGGGTGTGGACCTATAACAAGTACACCTTTTGGGGCTTGTCCATCCAGAATCTGATTGAGCCCAGCGTGGACCAATGGGGATTGGACACCCGGTTCCGCCGACACGTGGGATTCTACGGCGGCTCGCTCATCCGGTTGGAGGGGCCGTGGAGTTTCCACCCGGCTGGCTCGCTCCGGTTCAGCGCAGGTGCGCCCGTCGCGGTCGACGTTCAGGCGCTCTTCGATTACGATGAGGTGGTGCGGTTCGGCATCGGATACCGCAACGAAACAGCGTTGTCTGGCATTTTGACCTTGAACATCCTCGAGAACGTCACCGTCGGTTATGCCTACGATTGGAATGTCGGTGCCCTCAGTCAAGCGGCCTCCAGCACGCACGAATTCACCCTCGGTATCCTCGCCTGTCCGGTGCGGGGAAGCCACGTTCCATGCGCAGCATTCCAATGATGGAACCTCGGCGCACCCTTTTCGTAGACTTTTCATCCACCCGATGAAACACGCGAATGCACATGGACCGGTCGGCTTCCGCCTCCCCAAGGGAATGGCGTGGTCCGGTCGCCTCCTTGTTGCGTTCTTCCTGGCCTTGTGGGCTTCAGGCGTTCAAGCCCAGTGCCCCACGGAAATCGAGGTGGCGGGGCCCATCACCTGCAGCGGTGCAGACGACGCGGTCCTGACCGTGGCCATCCCTGACGGGGTCGATCCGGCTGAGGTGTATTGGCTCTTGGAAAGCGACACTTTGTTCGGCGCGGTTCAATCCGGCCTCGGCCCGGGCAGCTACCTCGCGTTTGTGCCGGGTTGCGGCACGCTGGGCATCAATGTGAACGAGCCGTTTCCNTTCTTTATCTCCACCAGCATTGACTTCTTGCCCACCTGTGACGACCCATGTTCAGGTGTGGTCACTGCGACCCCCAACTTCGGCCAGGCTCCGTTTGTGTTCAATTGGTCCCANGATGCGGGCCAAATGGGAGGCACGGCCACTGGCATCTGCGAACAGGTCATTCTTGTGACCGCGACCGATGCCAACGGGTGCACAGATGACGCCATCGTCACGATGGAAATTCCGCCAGTGGAGGTCTTGGCTTTTTCGACTGACCCCAGTTGCAATGGTTCGGAGGACGGTTCGGCATCGGCCGTGGCCACAGGAGGACTGGGGGGCGCCTTTGTCTTTTCTTGGGCCGATTCGCAGGGCAATGCGGCCGGCGTCGGGGCCGATNTGACAGGCCTCGCCGCGGGCACATACTCNGTGACGGCAACCGGACCTGGGGGTTGTAGCGCGTCGACCTCGGTGACCTTGGCAGATCCAGCCCCGCTGGCTGTGGACTTGATCACCTCCCCGGTCAGTTGTGCAGGGGATGCGGATGGTGCGGCGACCGCATTCGTGGAAGGCGCAGTGAATTATGATTGGACAGGGCCGGGTGGCTTTTCTGTGTCCGGCGCAGACTTGGGCACAGTGGAAAANCTGGTGCCCGGTGTATATACGTTGTTGGTCACCGGCGCGGAGGGATGCGTGGGCATTGGCAGTGCCGTGGTGGAGGAGCCGCTTCCGCTCACGGTCGAGCCATTCCAGGCCCCCCCGTCGTGCCCAGGAGATGCAAATGGTACTGTGGGGATCGTCCCGCTGGGTGGAACAGGACCCGCAGCGGTGTCTTGGAGTTGGCCGGTGGGAAACAGTGCGACAGGGTCGTTCTTGAATGGTGTGGCAGCGGGCGATTACACATATTCCGTGGCCGACGAAAATGGCTGCATGGCCTCGGGCACCCTCACGCTGGAAGATCCGGCCCCCTTGGCGGTGTCCGTGACGGCCACGTCACCCAGTTGCGCAGAAGGGCCAAATGCCAATGACGGCGGTGTTGTAGCTGTGGTCTCGGGGGGGGTGCCGCCTTACCTGTCTTCTTGGCTGGAGGCCCAGACTTTNGACTTGGTTTCCGCGGGGTTAGAAGCCAGTGGAATTGGTGCNGGCCAATATGCTTTTGGTGCTGTCGATGNAGCGGGNTGCACGGTGGACACGGTCATCTTTCTGACGTCCCCCGACGCCTTGGTCCTGTCCCTCTCGGTCAATGGTCCTTCCTGTTTCGGGCTTGAAGACGGGGAAGCAGCGGCTGAAACCTCAGGAGGCACACCNGGATACACCTTGGCTTGGACGGGGCCGATTCCACCCACGCTAGGGCCGGCCATTTCGGGTCTGTCCGCCGGGGCTTACGCCGTGGAAGCCACGGATGGCAATGGTTGCGTGGTGGACACGGCATTCGCCTTGATTGAACCCGAGCCCCTGGTGTGGAGCGTCACCACCACNCCGGTCGGGTGCAATGGCGCTGATGGGGTCTTGATGTCAGACGTGACCGGAGGAACCCCCGGATACGCGGTCACATGGACCGGCCCTGAAGGGTTCGTGGGCAGNAGCCTGGCCATCGATGGACTGGTGCCGGGTTTGTATTCCGGTGCGGTGCTGGATGCCAACGGTTGTTTCGCGGCTTCCACCGTTGAGGTGGAAGCGTTGTTGCCGTTGACCCTGTCCGTGACGGCCGGGCCTTTGGACTGCACGACTGGAGAGGGCACCTTCTTTTTGGACCCCACTGGCGGGGAACCGCCATTGGAAATGGTTCTGGTTTCCGTCGGAGGCACACCGGAATCTATCTCGGGCAACGTGATGCTGTCGCCGGGATCGCATGTGGTCAGCGTGACGGATGCGCGCGGTTGTTTGGTGGACACCACNATCGTGCTGAGTCCGCCTGTGGCCTTGTCGTTGACCGTGGACCCAGCGGGCTGCGGGGGCCTCGGCTCGATGGTGGCGGAAGCTTCTGGAGGGTTGGGGGCGTTTTCCTGGAGTGTGACCCCTGATGTGACGGCGGACGCGTCGTCGGATGTGGGTGCAACCTGGGCCGGGCTGGAAGCCGGATCCTATGCCGTGACCGCGGACGATGGCGTGTGCAGCGTGACTCAGGATGCGGAGGTGGAAGGTGTTGAACTGTTTGACTGGACCCTGCTCACAGAAGATGCCGCTTGTTTGGAATCGCCAGGCGCCATCAGCATTCAGGTGACTTCTGCCACCGCTCCCGTTGAGTACCAAGGCGCTTCTCTAGACGGCGCGTTGACTTGGACTGCCGCGGATGCGGTGGGCTTGCCCGCCGGGGATTACTTGATCAGCGCCTCCGACGCTGCAGGCTGTTTGCGCGATACTGTGGTCACCATTGGGGCCTTGGAGTCCCTGAGTCTTGTTGTCTCGGTCTCGGAATTGGGGTGCTTCGGCGCTGCCGACGGCGCGTTTGAGCTTTCCGCCACAGGAGGCACCGAGCCTTATGTCTTTGGGGCTGATGGACCGACGGGCTTGATATTCCCGCCTTTTGAGGGACTGTCGGAGGGAACGTATTTGGCCGGAGTGTTGGATAACCGGGGTTGCATCGCGGACACCGTGCTGGTCTTGGATTCTCCCGGTCCCATTGACGTCTCCACCGCGGTGTATCCGGAGAGCTGTCCGGGCCTGGCCGATGGGCAGGCCTCCGTGATGGCCACCGGAGGGACGGGGGACCTGTTGGTGGCCTGGACCGATGGGCCACTAGACACGGTGTGGACCGGCTTGGGAGCGGGTGACTATGTGTGGACGGTGACCGATGCGTCGGGATGTGACACGACGGGGATCGTGGTGGTGGAAGCCGGGCTGGGCCCTGTGGTGATGGATACGGTTCTGGCGGGAGCCTGTGAGGAAGGGGTGCCCAGTGCAGAAGTTCAGTTGTTCGTAGCGAGCGGATCGGGAGACGAAACGGTGCTGTTGGGCGGGCTTCCAGCCGATGGTGTGGCCGACGTGGACACGGGCTTCACTTGGACTTGGATTGGGCTCGTCGACGGGAACTATGGATGGACAGTGTCCGTGGGAGAGGCCTGTGGCAGCAGCGGTGAGGTGGAGGTCAATTTGCCCAATCCCTTGGAATGGATTGGAACCGTGACTTCGCCGGTCTGTGAAGGGGACAGCGGCTACATCGTGGGCATCACGACCGGCGGAGATGGCCTGGTTCAAACCCTGTGGACGGGGTTGGCGAACAATGGTGACAGTTTGGGCGGAACAAGCCTCAATACCGGGTTGATTCCGGAAGGGCAGTATGCGTTTTCGGCTTTTGACGAGGCGGGATGTTTGGTGGACACCACGGTCAGTGTGGTGGCCCTGTCTTCAGGACTGTCCTTGGAAGTGGAGCTCATCCAGCCCTCTTGCGGAGGTGCGTTGGCCGGAGAGGCGTCTTTGATGCCCATGGGTGGGGTCCCGCCTTACGCCGTCAATGTCCAAGGCGCAGCGGACACCGTGTTCCTGCCTTTCCTCTTGCCTGGTGCCTACCCCGTGACTTTGACGGACTCTGTGGGGTGTTTCACGTTGGACACATTGGTGGTGGACCCGGCCAGTGACTTCACATTGGTCGCGCAAGTGGACAGTGCGACCTGTTCGAACAGTGAGGATGGTCAGGTGGTCTTGTTGCCCTCGAATGCCACGGGTTCCGTGGACTACACCTTCGTCGGTCCGTTTGGGGCCATGCCTGCCGGGGACACCATCGTCAGTTTGGGCGCCGGCATATACGAGGTCACCGGATTGGATGAAGCCGGTTGTCCTGCTGTCGTATTGGTTTCGGTCGGCGCACCGGATCCCCTCGTGGTCAACCTTGAGAATCTGGACCGCCCCAGCTGTGTCGACGATGCCGATGGCGCATTGGCCATCTCCGCCAGCGGGGGCAGTGGTGACCCATCCGATTGGACTGCCCAATGGTTCTTGGATCAGGTGGCCTATGCCGAAGGGCTCAGTTTGGAGGGGTTGATGGAAGGCACTTACTCCGTGATCGTGACCGATGGAGCGGGGTGCACTGGGGACATCGCCTCCATCCCCCTCATCGCGGAAGGGGACGTTGTGTTGTCTTCTCCTGCAGACACCGTGTTGTGTTCGGGATCTCCATTGGGGCTGGAAGCCCTGGCGACGGGTGCAGCGACGACGACTTGGTCCATCGGTGAAAGCTGGCCGACACCAGGCCTCCAGGCGTATACAGTCGAGGTTCCGGAGGGCGTTGAATTGTGGGTGTTTACGGCAGCCCGTTTGGGGTGTGTTCGCACCGACACCGTGCGTGTAGAAGGGCTCGCTTTGCCCACGGTGGATGCGGGAGTGGATCTAGTGGTTCCGGAAGGACAGGCCGCCTCGATCGGGACTTCAGGTCTAGGTGAATGGACCTATGTCTGGACCCCGGCTGAGGGTGTGGTCAGCCCGGAGTCCCCGACCACGGCCACCCAGCCGCTTTTCGTCACGACTGATTTCGTGTTGAGTGCGATGACGGAGGCCGGGTGTGCGGCTTCGGACACTGCGACGGTCGAGGTGTTGCAGGAGCTCGACATCCCATCGGGATTCACCCCCAATGACGACGGGGTCAACGACCGCTGGAACCTCGGCGGGCTCGACCAGTATCCCAGTGCGGAGATCACAGTCTTCAATCGGTGGGGCGACATTCTCTTCACCCAAGACGCCACGGAAGGTCCGTGGGACGGCACGCTGGATGGCATTCCTGCGCCGGTCGGGACGTACTACTACTTCATTCGGGTCTCCGAACCCGCCTTGCAGGCGGAATGGACCGGCCCCATTACCCTGATGCGATGATGCGAGGTGATGTCTTGACTGTGCTGAAGTTGGCGGTTCTGATGTGTGGGTTGTCAGCCATGCAGGCCCACGGACAGCAATTGCCTGTGACGACCCTGCCGTTGGACCACGCTTTCGATGCCCACCCTGCCGCCGCCGCGGACTCGGCCATCCACGTGAGCATTTGGCAACGTAGCCCGTGGACTGGCGTTCCTTCAGCGCCGCGCACGACCGCGCTGGCATTGACGTCGCCCACCGGTTCTGAATCGCTGGCTTGGGGCGCACGGTTCTGGAGCGATGTCGCCGGACCCACCCGCATGGCTGGGCTTCATGCCGGTCTGGCCTATACCACGCGCTGGACCGACGACTTGAAGCTCAGCCTCGGATTGGGCCTCGGCTGGATGCAGTTTTCCATCGATGGCACGCGCATTGACCTGGAGACGGCTGGAGACCCGGTTCTTGGAGACACCTACCAGGCCATTGGAGTGCCCGATGCCTCTGCCGGCCTTTGGATACAGGGGGAGAAGTTGACGGCCGCCTTCAGTGCGGGCCAAATCCTCGGTGGAAACCTTCCGGTTTATGAGGGCACTGGAGTGGAGTCCCGCCTAGAATCGCACCTGCGCGCGATGGTGGCCTACCGGTTTGAATCCGGAAGCCTGGGATGGACCCCCATTGTGCAAGTCCAACACCTTCGGCCGGTTCCGGCGGAGCTCTCGGCCTCCCTCCGGGTGGACAAGGGAAGGGAATATTGGGCCATGGTCGGTTACCGGTCCGCGGGAGCGGCCCACCTCGGTGCCGGCATCCGGCTCAACAACCAGTTGACTTTCAGCTACAACCGCAACTGGGCCACCGGATCGCTCTCACGGGTTCTGGGCGGTGGACACGAGGTGGTCTTGGCATTCACCGTCCCCCGTTGATGATGCCCTGTGACCCGCGCCGGTGGGGCGGGGTTGACAGGTAGTTTCGGGTTGGAAACGGTAGAAACATGGGGGCATTCAAGAATCTGGAGGACTTGGTCGGCGATTTGCAGGCCGGCTTGGTCAAGCTGCGTGCAGGGGAACTCGAGCCCGAGGAGCTGACCCCCTTGGTGGAAGACGCCCGGGAGCTGTGTGACCGCCTCATTTTGTTGCGCTTCAAAGCGCACGAATTCGCATACGAAGTGCGAAAGAAAGCGCCCGAGGGCGGGATGGATGAGGCGATTGCAGACCGCCAGCCGATTCGTCCTTTCCGCATTGGAGCCGCTTACCAGACGTCATTAATCGATGCCATAGAGGAGGTGAGCCGTGAGCAGGCCGAGCAAGCAGCGGCAGCCCGCCGTATGGCGGGCACGCCGGATTTGTTTGACGTTGTAGAGTCGGCGTCCGAGGTGGTGGCCGAGCCTGAGCCGGCACCTGATTTGGAGCCGGCGTCCGAGGTGGTGGCTGAGCGTGAGCCGGAACCTGATTTGGAGCCGGCGTCCGAGCCCACCCCGGAACCTCAGCCTCTCTTTCCGGACGAGGGGGGGATGAGTCTGGCCGAGCAAATGGAAAGTCAGCCCATCGGGGATTTGCGCACCGCATTCAGCCTCGTCGAGAAGTACGAGTGCATCAAGGGTCTGTTCAACGACGACGCCATGCTGTTTGACCGTGTTCTTGAAGCATTGGACAGCGCAGGCGATGCACAGCTCGCCATTCATTGGCTGAACCAACACGTGCCCGAGTCCAAGTCCTGGGACGCAGAGGATCCGACGGTCATGCGGTTCATGGAGCGGATACAACGCCGGCACGCCTGATGTTGACGGTCGTCCCCACTCCCATCGGTAACCTCAGGGATTTCACACCGCGGGCCATCGAGGCCATCGAAGCGGCTGAATTCGTCCTCGCGGAAGACACCAGGACGACGGGGTCGCTGTTGCGCTTGAAGGGCGTTGAGGCGCGCCTGAGGCCTTTCCACGCCCACAATGAGCACAAGGTGTTGGACGAAGTGGTCGCAGCATTGGCCTCCGGGGCACGGGCTTGTCTGTGCAGCGATGCGGGAACCCCTGGCATCAGCGACCCCGGTTTCCTACTGGTGCGTGCCTGTGTGGAAGCGGGGGTGGAGATAACCTGCCTGCCTGGAGCGACTGCCTTCGTGCCAGCTTTGGTGGTCAGTGGTTTGCCTTGTGAACGGTTTGTCTACGAAGGTTTCCTCCCGCATAAGAAAGGCCGGCAGACGCGCCTGAAGGGCATCGCTGCGGAACCGCGCACCACCGTGCTTTACGAATCGCCCCACCGCATCGTCAAGTTGCTCGGTGAGCTGGTCGAGCATTGCGGGCCTGAGCGGCGCGCAAGCGTGAGCCGGGAGCTGTCCAAGAAATTCGAGGAAACCCGCCGCGGAACGGTGGCGGAGTTGTTGGTTCACTTTGAGGAGCACGCCCCAAAAGGCGAGTTCGTGGTGGTCGTCGCAGGCGCCGGGTGATCCGGCTCAGAAGAGCACTTTTTGAAGCTCGCCTACGCGGGTGACCTTGACCAGTTTCAGGCCTTTGGGGGGCGTCGGTTCGTTTTGGCCAAGTCCGCTGACCACTAGCCGTTCCATGCCCATTTTGGCAGCTTCGGCCATGCGCTGCTCTAGGCGGGCCACGGGCCGAACCTCTCCTGTGAGTCCCACTTCACCGCACATGGCTGTGCGGGGGTCGAGGGTCAAGTCCAACGTGCTGCTGAGGATGGCGCCCACCACGGCAAGGTCGATACCGGGGTCCTCGAGGCGGATGCCGCCTGCGAGGTTGAGGAACACGTCGGAGGCGCCCAGCTTGAACCCGCAGCGCTTTTCGAGCACGGCGAGGAGCATGTTGAGCCGTCGGAGGTTGTAGCCGGTTGCGGACCGCTGAGGCGTTCCATACACGGCGCTGCTGACCAAGGCTTGGATTTCCACCGTGATGGGGCGGGCCCCTTCAATCGCCACGGCGAGTGCGGTGCCGCTGAGTCGTGCGCCCCCATCGCCAAGCAGGGCGCCGGAAGGGTCCGTCACAGGGTGCAAACCGTCGCCACGCATCTCGAAGATGCCGATCTCCTGGGTCGAGCCGAAGCGGTTCTTCACGGCGCGCAGGATTCGGTAGGCGTGGTGCCGGTCGCCTTCAAACGTGAGTACGACATCCACCATGTGCTCGAGCACCTTGGGGCCGGCGATGGCACCTTCCTTGGTGATGTGTCCGATCAGCACCACCGGCAGCTGGAGTGGCTTGGCGGCAAGGATCAATTCGGCGGTGGATTCGCGCACCTGCGCCACCGAGCCTGGCGCACTTTCGACGCGCGGGGTGTGCAGTGTCTGTATGGAATCCACGAAAAGGAGGTCGGGCTCATGTTCCTTGACCGCCTTGACGATGCCTTCCGTCGAGGTCTCCGGCAAGATGAGCAGGTCGGGGCCGAGGATGCCGAGGCGGTCGGCCCGCAGGCGCACTTGCTCGGGGCTTTCTTCCCCTGAGACATACAGCACTTTGCCTTTGGCCTTCATGGCCGTCTGGAGGCTCAACGTGGACTTTCCGATGCCGGGTTCACCGCCGAGAAGGACCAACGCCCCCGGCACGAGGCCGCCTCCGAGGACACGGTCAAACTCGCCTTCGCCGGTGCCCACGCGGGNCGAGGTCTGTTCGGTATAGTCCCGGAGAGGACGGGCCTGCGCCATTCCGGCGGCCACCGCCGCGCGCTCCATGCGCGGGTTGGCGCTTTCCTTGAATTCGGTGACGGTGTTCCACGCCTTGCAGGATGGGCATTTGCCCACCCATTGACCGGTCACATGGCCACAGTCGCTGCAGACNAACCGGGTGCGCGCCTTGGCCACAGGTCGGTCAGCGCTGGATCATCACCGACCCTGTGAACGTGCGGCCGTTGGGCAGCTCCAGGATGTAGTAGTGCGTGCCGGACGACACGTCCCGTGCGTTCCACAGGTTGTCATAGTTGTCCGAGTAGAAGACCTGGTTGCCCCAGCGGTCGTACACCGCAAGGATGGAGCCGTCGTACTTCAGCAACCCCTTGATTTCGAAGTTGTCGTTTTTGCCGAAGGACCCTTCCGCCGTGCCAGGGGTGAAGATGTTCGGAATGGTGATCTCACAGTTAGACCACTCGACCTGCCACTGGTAGCTCAGGCCGCCTGGTGTGCAGGGGTTGTATCCCGTTCCGGTCAGCAAGAGCGGGTTGTTGTAGTACGCCGAGTCGAGCAGGTTGTCGAACATGGCCGTGGTGAAGGTCACGCCGTCGGTGCTGAGCCCGGGGATGAGCACGGCACTGCCGCCTTGTCCCACGCGCTCAATGGTCCAGTTCCATTCGACTGCATTGTTGGCCACCAACTCAAAGCTGTTGGGGATTTCCGGACACAGGAATAGAGGGGTCTCCGAGGGAAGCAGGTTNGGGGAAGAGGGGCCGAGGTTCACAGGGTATCCCATCCAGACGAAGGTGCTGTCCTCCAAGGTGCTACAGCCAAGCGGATCTTCGAAGGTGGCGGACACCCAGTTGTCGTGGTGGGGGACGTAGGTGGCGGTGAAAGTGTTGCCGACGGAGCCATCCTGCCAGGTGACAGTCCAGTCGTTGTCCGTTAGCGGGTCGATGAGCACGGTGTTTCCGCCCTCGCAGTCGAGGCTATAGTTCGGAAGCGGGCTCGGGATTGGCACNAAGATTTGGACCTCGGAGCAGGCCTCGGCCGTTCCGCATTCATTGGTCGCNCCNATGCAGTAGACTCCGGCTTCATCGGCGGTCAGAATGAGGTCGGTCTCCCCATTGATGTCNATGTTGTCNAAGGACCACTGGATGTCTAGCTCTTCAGCCGGGTCGAGGCCGGCGTCGAGCACCACCTCAACGCCTTCTTCACAGACGATGACGTCTTCGAGATTCGGGTCGGCTTGCTCCGAGGAAATGATGGTGAACGGGAAGCTGGCAGAGCCACACAGGTTGCTCAGTGTCACTTCCAGATCGTATTCGCCGGACTCGTNGAACTCGTATTCAGCGAAGAGGCCCTGCGTGCTGGTNGCCTCAGGCCAATCGATGGGGTCAAGGGTGCCTTGGAACGTCGTGTCCACCGAGAAGTTGACGCTTTCTCCATCACAGAGGAGATAGGTGTCGTCGTCGATGAGGTTGGCATTCGGTCCGAGCAACGAGCCTGTCGGGGTCGTGCTGGTCTCCATCGGGTAACACGCCGAGTAGCCGCAGTTGTCATCGGTGAAGCAGACCTCATAATATCCCGGCCCGCTGGTCGGGGTGAAGAAGGTGTTGAATTCGGTCGGCGCAGAAAAGAAGCCGGTGCCTTGGCTGACGCTCCAGGATCCGCCCACGGGATCCACAACGCAATCAGCAGTGGCCGAATAGACCAGGCCTCCACCAGCTGGAAGTTCTTCCACAGGCTGGGGGTTCGTGGTTGTGCAGTTGTAGACTGTGAAGCTGAAGTCCTCGACCGGCGCATTGGGTCCGGTGACGAGCTCCACTTCCACCAGATCGCCGAGGGAGACCTCGATGTCGGTGTGGGCCGTGAACACCTCGAAGCTGGTCAGGATGTAACTGTTCTCGTTGCCGTCGGCATCGGTGACGGTGACTTCAAGGAAGTTGTCACCTCCCCACCCAGCGGGGTCGGAAGCGTACATGTAGATCAGCAGCGGACCGGCATCCGGCGTGGTGTAGCCGCCGGAGAATTGCACGCTGGAGAGGCTGTCGCAAATCGGCGGAATTGTGACTTCCGGGATGACCTGTGTGACCTGCTCCACATTGAATACGCGTTGGCCCTGACAGCCGTCGGTGTTGGTCACAAGGATGCGGAAGGAGCCCGGCGTCACGCCGATGGCGGTGTCGCCCAGTTCGGTCTNNGGGATGACAATCTCACCGCCGGCACCATTCCAGTCGCCGTCCCATTCGTATTCGACGAAGGTGTCCATCGCGTCATCACAGATGGTGACGACGGCGGTGTCGTCGCCACAGATGGGGTTGGGCTCGATGCAGACATCGGGCAGGAAGTACAGGCTNTGNTAGATGAAGAAGTCCTGGGANGCAGAACACCCCTCGTCAATGGTGGCGGTNACGNTGAANGTGCCTCCGAAGGCGTAGGTGCACTCCGGACCGGAGCANCCCAGCGTCCANGAGTAGGAATCAAAGTCGTCGTTGCAGGTGATGGTGGTCTCCTGNCCGGAACAGATGCTGAANTNGCCGTCCACGGTGAGCGTGGGCAGTTCNACATCGATGACNTCCACGACGTATTCGAGCACGGTGGTGCCCACGGGCGTGCCGTCATCCGTGGCGGTGATGGTGAGGTCATACACGCCCACATTGCCTGGTGTGCCGGCAAGGAAGGCGTCTATGAAGGTCACGCCCCCTTCGATGTAGGTGCCGTTGTTGGTGACGGCGTCCAGATCGGTCAATTCGATGGACACCGCCTGCCCTTCNTCAGGAGCGAGNAAGCCGANGTTNAGGTCGAGGGTGTCGTTGAGGCAGACAAANAGGGTGTCGCCGCATCCGCTGCCGGGGGTCTCCGTCGGGATGGGGGCTTGGTTCGGGTCGGATCCGGATACGTTGATGCAGAAGTCNTTTCCGTTGAGCCAGANGCANCCNTCCTGTTCNGNNGGGCCATCTCCATANGGTCCNTTGTAGCTGTCGTCCTGNAAGTTGAAGCGNCCNANCTGGACNAAGTTGNNGNNNTTGTTTTNGNNGTCNACCCCCACNGTGGCNGGNTTCGGACCNCAGCANCCGCCNTCGCCGCCGACGTCACCGTGCGCCCANTCCATGTTTTCNNAGCANANNTGGACGTTGCCNCTNCCACCGCCCACAGCGATGGANCCGTCNGAGGAGAANACGANNTGGTAGCTNACCGTGCGGTCGTCGTGGTTGTTNTAGTANCCGNCATCCACCCAGTTGACATANACNGCNTCCGGNGNNATNCGATAGTANATGTCGCCNGTCAGGCGNTAGTCNGCNTCTCCCCAANAGCCNGCAANGATGTNGTANTNNGNATCGGGNANNTCTTCNGGCGTCCAGTCGATGACNGGCTCNGTGAANGAAATGAGGCCNTTTGAGTTGATGTANAACTCNTTGAACTCNNNNCCNAANNNGTTGAANGNGAAAGGCAGNGAGAGGGGGCCGTGAGCGTAGTCNACGTCGATGCCTGCGCCCCCGGTGAATTGCTGCATTTCCGGGGTGATCTCCACGTAAGACTCATCTGGCTCAATCCAGCAATCACAGCTGGCAGAGCGCAGAAGGCGTTGTTGCTTCCGCTGCGCCTTGCGCTCGAGGTATTCCGGGGTCTCCTGATGGCGCTTGATGACAGCGATGACGGCCTCCTGGTCGTAGCCTTCCCAATTGCGGTAGACCTCCCACTCATCACGGTCCATCATCATGACGGCAAATTCGAATCCGCCGTATTTGGTGTGGATTGCCTCGATGTCAGCCGGCAGCGCGTCTTGCGCGGCAAGGGAAGTGGACAGGAAAACGAGGGTCAGGGCAAAGAGGATGGCTCTCATAGGGTATCGGTTCTCGCAGGGGGTGCAATATACCGCAACCGGAGGCCACGCTCGAAGGGGGAAGGTGGAGCGGGTTCCGGCAGGGTCGGGAATCCCAAATGAAACCTTCATTCAGGTCCGTCGGTTGCACTCTGCGAGGGGCCATCGCGCCGTACTTTTGTCTTTGCCCATGAAGAACACCCGGAACTTCTGCATCATCGCCCACATCGACCACGGCAAGAGCACGTTGGCCGATCGCCTGCTCCAGATGACCGGAACGGTCAGCGATCGCCAACTCCAGGAGCAGACCCTGGACGACATGGACCTCGAGCGGGAGCGTGGCATCACCATCAAGAGCCACGCCATCCAGATGCGCTACAGTCAAGGGGGAGAAGACTACATCCTCAACCTGATTGACACCCCGGGCCACGTGGACTTCAGCTATGAGGTGAGCAGGTCCATCGCCGCGTGCGAGGGTGCCCTCCTCCTTGTTGACTGCGCTCAGGGGGTTCAAGCCCAAACTGTTGCCAACTTTTTTGCTGCAAGAGACGCTGGTTTAACAATCATTCC
>NYTZ01000046.1 GCA_002683735.1 Flavobacteriales bacterium | reverse complement strand
CATTTGAAATCGGCGGGGTGCACTGTGATTCATGTTGTATCAAGTGCAGTTTTTGCCCGCAAGGCGGTGGCGGCTGGGGTAGATGCGGTCGTGGCGGAGGGTTTTGAGGCCGGAGGGCACAACGGCCGGGAGGAGACCACCACCATGTGTTTGGTGCCTGAGGTGGCAGATGCCATAGAGGTTCCTGTGATTGCTGCAGGAGGTCTGCACGATGCGCGGTCCATTCTCGCTGCTTTGGCGCTGGGCGCCTCGGGTGTCCAGATGGGCAGTCGATTCGTCATGACACAGGAGAATCCGGCGCACGCCGCATTCAAGCAGCGCATCGCAGATGCGAGGGCGGGGGAGACACGCCTGATGCTCAAGGACGTCACGCCGGTGCGGCTTTTGCGCGGACCGGATGGCAGCTTCTATGATCAGGTCGCGGCTGCAGAAGAAGCGGGTGCGGATAGAGAAGCGCTGCGTGTATTGCTTGGCCGGGGCCGGGCCAAGAAGGGCATGCGTGAGGGCGATCTGATGGAGGGGGAACTCGAGATTGGTCAGGTCAGCGCATTGTTGGAGGACATGCCGCAGGCTGGCGAGCTTGTGGAGCGGCTCGTGGACGAATACCGCGCGTTGAGGACGTCGGGAATGGCCCCTGGGTTTCACTGGGATGCTCTGGGGTGAATTCCCCGGCCTTGGGCGGAAAACAATCCGGGAAGGCAACCGTTCCCTCCTTGTTCGCGTACAACTTGCGCTCGCGATGATGTCCTTCTGGTCCATGTTCCGTCCCGTTTTGTCGTTCCTGCTGATGGTGGGAATGGCCCTGTCTGTCTCGGCACAGGAGTGGACGTGCATCCAGGTACAGAACGACGGTACGGTCGACCTGGGGTGGTCCGTCACCACCCCGGGGGCTTCGGTCATGAGCATCACGCCGATGCTTCCGCCCCCGGACTACACCGCCCTACCCGCTACGGATGTGGATTTGGCCACCAACCCCAATGGGACCAATTACACCTTGCTCGCCACAACCCAGGAATTCTGTTTCACCCTCCAAGCCACGGACGGAACGGCGCCGCTGAGCGGTTTGTCCGACACCTTGTGCACCATTTGGCTTGACGTTCAAGCGGGGTTGATCCCTGGGACAGTCGACCTGGCTTGGAACAGTCCTTTTCATTTCAATCCGCCTCCAGGGTTCAGTGGCACCTACGCCGTGGAGCAACTGCTACCGGACGGCTCCTGGACGGAGGTGGCCTCCGCACCTTGGCTGATTGGCAACTCCAACACCACGTTCCCGGTGACCCAATGTGACGGCTTGGTCACCTATCGGGTCACGCTGACGGAGGACGGCCCGTTTGGCATCCCGGGCTGCACGCACCAGAGCAATGCGGCCTCCACCATCGTGTCGGACGAACTCGATCCGCCTCCGCCACAGATTGTGGCCATTGATGTGGATTCCTTGACGGGGCTGGCTGAAATCTCTTGGGAGCCGAGCAATGCTCCCGATGTGGCGGGCTATTTCGTCTACATCTGTTCGGGGTCTATCGAAACCGTGTTGACCACCATCGAAGATCCGACGGTGCTGAGTTGGACCAACCCGTTCAGTGCGGCGGCGAACAACATCGAGTATTACAATGTGGCGGCCTTCGACAGTTGCTACGTGGGCGGGGTCCCCGATCCCGGGGCGGCCAATCCGGCATGTGCGCCATCGAGTTTTCTCAACGTGGACCGGGCGGCGTGTTCCGATCGTGCGGACTTGGAGTGGTCGCCGGTCTTTCACTGGCCGAGTGGGGTGGATCGTTATGAGGTCTGGGCCTCCGAATTGACCCCGGATGGCGNTGAGAGTGGGCCCTTCCTGTTGGGCGAAGTGAATGGAGGCTTGAATTATTTCGAGCATACAGGCGCCAGTATTGGAAGCACCTATCGGTACCGCATTCGCGCCCATGCGGTCGGCGCGCCTTGGACCCAGTCCTCCAATACGGTGGAGGTGGAGTTCTCCTACCCAGGAGCGCCCCAAAGCATGCGGTGGACGGAAGTGAGCATCGTGACGGACTCGGTGGCCGTCCTTCGGGCCGAGATTGAAGGGGGAGGCAATGCGCCGCACAGCTACGAATTGTGGCGCAATGAGCCGTACGATGACGACTTTGAATTTGTGACGTCGGCGTGGTCCGCAGGGGGGCAGCTTCAGATGTTGGACAGCACCATCGAAGGCGGGCTGGGGCAGTATCGCTATTACCTAAAAGCCATCAACGCCTGCGGAGATTCTGTGCTGGGGACGCCCGTGGCCGAGTCGGTGTTCCTGACCGGTACGGTGTTGGAGGAACGTCTGGCCAATGCGCTTTCTTGGACGGGGTTTGAGGGCTGGGAGGCGCCTCGGAATCGCCAGGTGCTCCTGCGCGGTGTCCAATTCGGATCTCCCCTCGATGAAATTGAAGACTTCGGGCCGTTCAACCTCAGTTATGACGATGAACTGGAAGACCAGGTGGATTCNCCCGGTGAGTTTTGTTACCGGGTGCGCGCGGAGCAGGCCGACAGCGGTTGGGCATCGGTGTCCAACGAGGTGTGCCTGACCCTGCCCCCGGTAGTCTGGATTCCCAATGCGCTCGTCCACAACGGCTTCAACAACACCTGGAAGCCGTCCATTGCGTTTGCCGATGTGACCGAATACCGCGTGGACGTCTTCTCCCGCTGGGGAGATTTGATCTGGACGACGGAGAATCCGGAAGCGTCGTGGGACGGGACCAAGGACGGTGCCCTATTGCCCNAAGCGTTCTACCCATATACGCTGCGCATTCAAGATGGCGCCGGCCGGGTGGTGGCCCGCCGTGGCCATGTGCAGGTGGTTCGCAGACCGTGAAAAACCGGGCCGCGAGAGGGGCTTGAACCCAGCGAGTTGTGGGCTACTTTTGCCGGAATATCCGGACCTCACCCGATTCGCCCGACATGCCCGCTGACGCCCCCCACCTCAACCCCAAGTTCATCGGAGAAGGCCTCACCTACGACGATGTCCTGCTCGTCCCGGCCTACAGTGAAGTGCTCCCGCGCGACACCAACCTCCGCAGCCGCTTCTCCCGCAACATCGTCCTGAATGTGCCGGTCGTCGCCGCCGCCATGGACACGGTGAGCGAGGCGAACATGGCCATCGCCATGGCCCGCCAAGGCGGCATCGCGGTCATCCACAAGAACATGACCATCGCGGCACAGGCCGCTCAGGTTCGCAAGGTCAAGCGCAGCGAGAGCGGCATGATCCAAGATCCCATCACCTTGCCTGTGGACGCCGTCGTGGGAGACGCGTACCACATCATGGCGGAGCACCGCATCGGGGGCATTCCAGTCGTGGATGACGCCGGATTCCTCAAGGGCATCGTGACCAACCGCGACCTGCGTTTCGAGAGCGACATGGCCCGGCCCATCGCCGAGGTGATGACCTCCGACAACCTCGTCACCACCCCCAACGGTACGGACCTGAAGCGCGCCGAGGAGATCCTGCGCGACAAGAAGATCGAGAAGTTGCCCGTGGTGGATGCCGAAGGCAAGTTGGTGGGCCTGATCACCTACCGCGACATCATCAAGCTCGAGGAGTACCCCAACGCCTGCAAAGACAAGTTCGGCCGCCTTCGCTGTGCTGCTGCGGTCGGCGTGACCGGTGACACCATGGAGCGGGTCGAGGCCCTCGTTGGAGCGGGGGTGGATGCCTTGATTATTGACACGGCTCACGGACACAGCCGCGGCGTCATCGACATGCTCGGCCACGTCAAGAAGGCCTACCCGGACACCGACATCGTCTGTGGCAACATCGCCACGGGTGAGGCCGCCAAGGCCCTCGCGGAAGCGGGCGCCGATGGCGTTAAGGTGGGCATCGGGCCCGGCTCCATCTGCACCACCCGGGTGATCGCCGGGGTGGGCGTGCCGCAGCTCGGCGCGGTCATGGCTGTTGCAGAAGCACTGGCCGGTACCGATGTTCCGCTCATCGCCGATGGGGGCATCCGTTACACGGGCGACATCGCCAAGGCGTTGGCCGGCGGTGGACACTCTGTGATGGTGGGCAGCATGCTGGCCGGTACCGAAGAGAGCCCGGGCGAAACCATCATCTATGAGGGCCGCCGCTTCAAGAGCTACCGTGGCATGGGCAGCCTCGAGGCCATGCAGAAGGGCTCCAAGGACCGCTACTTCCAGGACGCGGAGGACGATCTGAAGAAGCTGGTTCCCGAAGGCATTTCCGGCCGCGTGCCTTACAAGGGCACGGTACAGGAGGTCATGTACCAAGTCATTGGCGGCCTGCGGGCTGGCATGGGCTACGTCGGTGCCAAGGACATTCCCGCGCTGCATGGCGCCAAGTTTGTGCGCATCACCTCCGCCGGTGTCAAGGAGAGCCACCCGCACGACGTGATGATTTCGCGCGAGGCGCCCAACTACAGCATCCGCTGATCGGGCTTAGCGCCCACTGAATTGGCCGAGTTTCCGGAGCGGTTTCCGCAGCCGGAGCAGGAGGGGCGGTCGCGCCCCGTTGATCCGCCACGCCTTGGCGTCCTCCGCGTTGGCCTGCAAGCGATTTCCGAGGGAGGCGTTGGATTGCCCGCCCGTGCGCATCTGCACCGTCACGCGAGGCAGGTAGGCGAGCTCGGCACCGCGGAAGTGGAAAAAGCGCAGCATCAGCTCGTAGTCGGCAGCACTCTTCAATTGAAGGTTGAACAGCCCGGCCTCTTCGTACAATTCCCGTTTCACGAAGAGTGTGGGATGGGGCGGCATCCATCCCTTGCGCCAGTCCCCCGGGTGGCCGGATTTCCAGCGGCGGGTGACAGTGCGTCCGTCGGCTTCGTCGACGTAGTCGAGATCGGCGTAAATGGCGTCGGCGCCGGTGTCTTCGAAGGCCTCCAATGCGTCGGCGATGACGTGGTCATCTGCGAACCGATCGTCGGCATTCAGGATGCCGATGATGTCGCCCTTGGCCCGGGCCACCCCGCGGTTCATCGCGTCGTAAAGCCCTTGGTCGGGGGCGCTGGTGACCTGTGTGATGCGGTCTCGGTGCAGCTCAATGCAGGCAAGGGTGTCGTCGGTGGACGCCCCGTCCACGATGTGGTAGTCAAGGGTGAAGTCGCCCTTTTGGGACACCACGCTTTTCACCGCCTCGGCCACGGTGGCAGCCGCATTGTAGGTGACGGTGACGACGGAAACGGTCATGGGAAGAGCTTTCGCTGGGCCGCAAGATGCGACGGACTGAGGAGGCACTCTGCGTGGGTGTCCGCCGAACAGGATTCGAGCTCGGTTGGAGACATCGCGAGCAATTCCGATGCGGCTTCGAGCCACCTGTCCTCATCCAGTGGGATGCAGCGAACGGAGGGGCCGGGGGTCATGCCGGACCACGCGGTTTGGTGAGATACGATGACCGGCCGTGCAGCGGCCACAGCTTCCGCGACGGCATGGCCAAAGTTTTCATTGAAGCTGGGCACCAAAACGAGGTGGGCGGCTGCGAAATGGGCCCGCAATTCCGCAGGCGGGACTGCGCCGTGAAGAATGAGGCGAATCGCGCCGGATTCTGCCTTGAGGCGCTGGACTTCCGAAGGGTCTTCCAGCGGGCCGACGATGTGGCATTCGGCTGGTTGACCTTGGGCCAAGAGGCGTTTCGCCACTGCCAATCCGAATCGATAGTTCTTGATGGGATGGATGCGTCCTACGCTGAGCAGACGAAGGACATTGCGGTCCGCCGGAGGAAGGGGCTGAAAAGGCGTGGGCAGGTTGAGGGCTACGGCCACTTTGGCCTCAGGGAACCAGTGGTGAATTTCTCGACGTTCGGCCTCTGTGGAAGCGTGCCAGGTCAGGTCGTGGTATCGTCCGGTGAGACGCTGTGTCCAAAGCCACAGGCGTTTGCGCCAGGGCTTGATGGAGAGCGCGCCTTGGCCGAGCATGCCCCGCGGAGCCAGCAGGGTGGGGGTTCCGGTGTGGCGCGCTGCCCGCCAGGGAAGGCGGCTGAAGGGCCCGCTGAAGAGGCTGTTGAGGTAGAGCTGGTCTGGTTGCAGTTCTGCAAGAAGCGTCCGCCACTGGGAAGCGGTTTGCTCTGCGGGAGAGAGGTACAACACCTGTGCTTTGCCCACGGTGTGCCAGGTTCCGTGGCGAACGGGAAGCGGAGCATCCGCGCCCAAGTCTCGATCGCCTGTGACGATGCGGAAGTCGATGTCATCGCCAAGGGCCTCCACGAGGTTGGCAATGCTCCTCACCGGTCCGCCTGCACGGTAGGCGGGCAAGTACCAGTCCAGAGCGACCAGCACGAGGGGGCGTGGGGCTTCACTGGAGGTCATGGCGTTCGATCCATTGTCCAAGGGCGACCAGGTTCCAGATGCGCGACCATGTGGTGCGCCCGGCTTCAAAGTCCATCCAGAGTCGATTCAATGCCGGACCATCGAGGATGCCCCGCGTGGCGAGGGTGTTCAGTCCGGATTGGCAGAGGGGCTCAAGCGCGCCGCGCATCCAGATGTTCCAGGGCAAGGTGAAGCCCATCTTGGGCCGGTCGATGATCTCGCGC
>NYTZ01000045.1 GCA_002683735.1 Flavobacteriales bacterium | reverse complement strand
AGAAGGGGCAATCGATGTGGTTCTCAGTGCGGAAGAATCCTCGCAGCCTTACACATTCAGCGCTGAGGGAACACCCGAAAGTCTGGTCATCAGCCTAGAATGGACCAACCTCGATGCGGGTGGCAGCTGGCCTGCTGACCTGGCCATCTCCATCACAGGACCCGATGGGGGATGCGTGGCCATCGGTGGATACAATGCCAGCCCTGCCGGATGCACGAGCCTCGGCAATTATGGCCTTTGGCCGGCCGATTGGCAGGTGACGACATCAGGCAACTACACAGCTACGGTCGACTTGACCGGAAATGGACTGAGCGGGAATGGCAATTGGTCCGTTTCCCTGTTCAATGGTTATGGCACCTCGGCCGACGTCCAATACAATGCCTCGTGGTCTATTGCTGGGCTCTGCGGTGATGGTGGAGGGGGCATTGAAGGATGCACGGACAGCACCGCATGCAACTACGTACCAGCGGCGGTCATTGACGACGGGTCCTGTCTCCAATTGGACCAATGCGGGGTGTGTGGAGGTGATGACAGCAGCTGCGGAGGTTGCACCGATTCCCTGGCCTGCAACTACGACCCGGCCGCCATCCTGGATGACGGATCCTGCCTAACGGACGGACTGGATTTCGTTTTGACGCTCAACCTGGACAATTACCCCGGGGAGACCACTTGGACCTTGACCGATTCCACGGGGTCGACTGTGGCCTCAGGAGGCCCTTACTCCGGTGCGGGCACCACGGCCATCGAGTCGTTCTGTGCTCCGGAAGCATGTTACACCCTGACGGTGTTCGACAGCTTCGGGGACGGCATGTGCTGCGCCTATGGCGACGGATCCTATGAACTGACTATCGACGGTGTCTCCTTCGCATCCGGCGGCGATTTCGGAGATTCGGAGGCCACCACGTTCTGTGTGGGCGCCGGTTTCGGTTGCACCGACAGCACGGCCTGCAACTATGACCCTGCCGCTGAAACCGACAATGGAGCCTGCGACTTCAGCTGCTATGGTTGCACCGACCCGGAAAGCTGCAACTACAATGCGGACGCGACCCTGGACGACGGGTCTTGCACCGGCCCAGGAGAGTCCATTACGATTAGCGTAACGACCGACATCTACCCTGGTGAAACCACCTGGACCTTGACAGACGACAGTGGAGCAACCATCGCCACCGGTGGCCCATACTCCACTGCCGGCATCACGGAAGAGCAGACCGTGTGCGTCGCAGAAGGG
The DNA here is from genome assembly GCA_002683735.1 of Flavobacteriales bacterium. The sequence continues at coordinate 9,501 of NYTZ01000045.1, read as the reverse complement.
TGCTACACTTTCTCCATCGCCGACAGCTTTGGAGATGGCATCTTCGAACCGGGAGGCTATGTCCTCACCGTCAACGACACCTTGGTGGCCTCCGGAGGCGATTTCGGAGATGTAGAAACCGTTGCATTCTGCACGGACAACTTGAATTTCGGCTGCACCGATCCGACGGCATGCAACTATGATCCTGGAGCCGGCATCGACAACGGCACGTGCGATTTCAGTTGTGTGGGCTGCACCCTGCCCGCCGCCTGCAATTACAACCCGGATGCGACCATCGACGACGGATCCTGCCTGTTCGATGACAGCTGCGGTGTGTGTGGCGGCGACGACAGCACCTGCAGCGACTGCACAGACCCGGCTGCATGCAACTACAACCCGGATGCGACCATCGACGACGGATCCTGCCTGTTCAATGACAGCTGCGGTGTGTGTGGCGGCGACAACAGCACCTGCAGCGACTGCACGGACCCGGCCGCGTGCAACTACAACCCGGATGCGACCATCGACGATGGGTCCTGCACCTACCCCCCGGCCGACAACCTAGACTGCAACGGCAACTGCCTGAACGACAGTGACGATGATGGCATTTGCGACGAGGATGAAGAGGCCCCGAGCAGCTTCGTCCAACTCGGCTATGACGTCGTGGGCCAGAACACCGTCAATGGAATGACCACCTATCGCGTTTGGGCCGAATTCGCGGACCCAACCGAGCAGCTGGTGGCGGTCTATGGCTTTGACAGTTTGCCCATGACCATCAACACCACCACTGCATTCTACCAGAATGCACTGGGCGGCCCCTTGGCGGCCAGCATCAACCCGGCCTTGGTGCCTGTGGACCCCGACCTGGCCTATGACAGTTGGCTGACCATCGGCGGAGAGGACAACACGGCAGACGTGAGCTCCATCGGGCTGGACTTCGTGGACTTCGAGGGCAACGGCGGCGCCATTGTGGTCAACGACGTCAACGGAGGATCCGTGTTCATCTACCCCGACCTCGAGCCTGCCGCATTCCCTGATGCCGACGGACATGTGCTCATTTCACAGCTGACCACGGACGGAGAAGTCAGCTTGACAGTCAACCTGCAGACGCGCACCGCAGACGGAATCAATCCGCAAGTGCTGCAACAGAGCCTCACCTTCCAGGAGGTCTATGAGTGCTTCGGGGACTTCAACAACGACGGCCTTATCGGCATTGCTGACATTCTTCTGCTGCTCGGTGACTTTGGCTGTCCGGCGGAATGCAACTACGACATGAACGGCGACGGCGGGGTCACCACCTCCGACATGCTCGTCATGCTGTCCATCTTCGGAACGAGCTGCGAATGAACACTTCACGTTTCCTTCTTCTGACCCTTCTCGCCCTCACTTGCAATGCCTTGCAAAGCCAAGTGCCACAGGGTGGCGCGACCTGACTGTAGGGACAGGAAGTCGTCACATTTGACGGTCCTGAGGTGGCATTGGCGGCCTTGGATCTGGAACTTCTCGCCGCGCAGGACGCCGTGACGGACCAATACAAGACAAAAGGCCTTCATGCCTCCTTACCCCCTCGTTTTGCCCATGCTAACCATGTGTTTCAACACGGGGTCTATCCAAAGCAGTTCGGCTTAATTCCTTAATTTTGATACGGCTCAAAAGACTCCGGAGACTATGAATCATTACGCTCAATATTTAAGTGAGATTAACGAGAGGAGCAGTAATGGACTCAGCCCCCTCCCCATCGTTGGAAAACACTTAACTGAAGCGCTCGTCGCCCAAATAAAGGACCCGGGCCATCAGCACCGCGAAGATTCACTGCATTACTTTATCTATAATATTCTTCCAGGAACGACTGAAGCGGCATCCGTCAAATCCGCATTTCTAAAAGAAATAATTCTTGGCTATTTCATGGTCGATGAAATATCACCCGATTTCGCCTTTGAACAATTGTCCCACATGAAGGGCGGACCCTCAGTCGAAGCACTGATTGATTTGGCTTTAAATCAAGAAAATTCCATCGCTGAGAAAGCCGCCCAAATCCTCAAAACCCAAGTCTTTCTTTATGAAGCTGATATGGACAGACTTCAGGAAGCATACAATGCGAAAAATCCCATCATTGAAAACCTGTTACACAGCTATGCCAAAGCTGAGTTTTTTACGAGCCTACCAGAGGTAGACGAAGAAATTAAAGTCGTCACCTACGTTGCAGGAATCGGAGACATCTCGACCGACCTTCTGTCTCCCGGCAAAGAAGCCCACTCGAGAGCGGATAGAGAACTCCATGGCAAGTGCATGTTCGAATTTGACGAACAGCGCCAACAAGAATTGCGCAAACTGAAGGAGGCCCATCCTGACAAGCAGGTCATGCTCCTCGCCGAAAAAGGAACAATGGGCGTCGGATCGTCTCGGATGTCTGGAGTGAATAATGTGGCTCTCTGGATTGGAAAACCGTCGAGTCCCTACGTCCCCTTCATCAACATTGCGCCCATCGTCGGGGGAACCAACGGCATATCTCCGATATTCCTGACAACTGTCGGTGTCACTGGCGGAATTGGAATCGACTTGCAAAATTGGGAAAAGCAATACGACGATAATGGAGAGGTAGTTGTCGATGAAGACGACGAACCTGTGCTCAGTCAAAAGTTCTCTGTGGACACGGGAACAGTATTGACCATCAATACGAAAACCAAAAAGCTTTACGACAAAGACCACAAAGAACTCATTGACATCAGCGCTGCGCTCACTCCTCAAAAGATGGAGTTTATCAGAGCACAAGGATCGTATGCCATCGTGTTTGGGAAAAAGCTACAGTCTTTTGCTGCGAAAACTCTAGGAATCACTCCCCCAACCGTCTTTGCTCCATCCAAGGAGATCTCTCACAAAAACCAAGGACTTACAGCCGTCGAAAAGATATTCAATAAGAATGCTGTTGGCACTTCAGGTTCCATTCTACATGCAGGCTCTTATGTAAGAGTTGAGGTCAACATTGTTGGTTCGCAAGACACAACCGGTCTAATGACGTCACAAGAACTGGAGATGATGGCGGCAAAAGTCATTTCTCCAATAGTGGACGCCGGTTATCAATCCGGTTGTCATACAGCCTCTGTATGGGATTCAAAGGCACAAGCGAATACTCCGCGACTCATGTCTTTTATGCAGGATTTTGGTCTCATCACAGGACGCGATCCTAAGGACTCATATCACCCACTCACCGACGTCATCCACAAGGTTCTCAATGACTTAACCGTGGATGACTGGGCAATCATCATCGGGGGCGACTCTCATACTCGGATGTCCAAAGGCGTGGCATTTGGAGCAGACTCAGGAACAGTTGCCCTCGCGTTGGCAACGGGTGAAGCTTCAATGCCCATACCTGAGTCAGTCAAAGTCACTTTCAAAGGAAAGATGGCAGACCACATGGATTTTCGCGATGTGGTGCATGCCACACAAGCTCAAATGCTGGAGCACTTTCAAGGCGAAAATGTATTCCAGGGGAGAATCATCGAAGTTCACATTGGAACACTCCTGGCAGACCAAGCTTTTACTTTCACTGACTGGACAGCAGAAATGAAAGCGAAGGCAGCGATTTGCATATCAGAACCCGATACCCTCATCAAATCGCTTGAAATCGCGCGAAACCGAATCGAAATCATGATTCTCAAGGGCATGGACAACAACCATCGTGTCCTTCAGGGTTTGGTGAACAAAGCCAATGCTCGAATTGAGGAAATCAGATCTGGAACGCGGCCCCCTCTGGCCCCTGACAGTACAGCAAAATACCATGCTGAATTTGTCGTGGATTTGGACATCATCAATGAGCCCATGATAGCTGACCCCGATGTCAACAATGAAGACGTATCCAAACGATACACTCATGACACCATCCGTGAGCTTTCATTTTACCAGGGAAGCAAAAGTGTTGATCTCGGATTTGTTGGCTCATGCATGGTCCACAAGGGCGACATCAAAGTGGTGGCCAAAATGCTCAAGAATCTCGAGGAACTGCACGGAGAAGTAAAATTCCANGCACCCCTTGTNGTCACCGCGCCGACCTACAATATCATAGAAGAGCTTAAACAAGAAGGAGACTGGGAAATACTGCAGAAGTACTCCGGCTTTGAATTTGATGACGCCAACCCCAAAACTGCTGCCAGACTCGAGTATGANAACATACTTTACTTAGAGCGCCCTGGTTGCAATTTGTGCATGGGCAATCAAGAAAAAGCGGAAAAAGGGGACACCGTGATGGCCACCTCTACGCGATTGTTCCAAGGGAGAGTTGTAGCAGATACCGATCGAAAAAAAGGAGAGTCTTTATTGGCCTCAACACCCGTTGTGGTTCTTTCAGCTATTCTTGGAAGAACACCCACGCTGGAAGAGTATCGGCAATCAGTGAAAGGGATAACNCTGACACAATTCGCTCCACCCAAAAGCAGCATTACTGCGAAACCCAGTCACTTGTTATCGTACTGACGAAAAACGGGAGACTGCATCGCTGCAACCTCCCATTTAGTACCCGGAGCGGGACTTGAACCCGCACGGCCCTGCGGGCCAACAGAGTTTAAGTCTGTCGTGTCTACCAATTCCACCATCCGGGCATGCGGCGAAGGTGCGAAACAGAAGACGAATTCAGCGGATTGAATTCAATCTAGGGCTGAAGAGACCCAGCGCTCCCCCGTCCAGACGAGTTCGGCAAATNGCCCGTTGGTCTCGTATTGACGGGCCAAGGCCAACCAGTTGCCTTCCGTGTCCTGCAGGTATACCTGCTGATCGTTCATGTCCGCCTGCTTCTCCACCACCATGCGGAAGGATTGACCAGGGAATTCCCCATCCGGTACCGTTACATAGAGGTAGGGAAATGTAAAATCCTCGGCGATGTAGAGGTCGTAACCCAAAGGCAATGCGCCGATGGTGTCCGGATCGAAATGCAGGATGGTCGGCCCGACGACTGTCGCATCGTAAGGCATGCCATAAACCGCCAACACGGCAATGACATCGCCAGCGCCGATGATCCCATCCCCGTTGGAATCCGGGTTGAAGGCCTGCGCATGTCCGGGAAAGGACGCCATGGACACAAGCACCAACACGAGCGCTTTGAGGAGCGGGGAGGAAAAGGAAGACATGGCAATTCGGTTCCCTTCAAGATACCGCCAATTCATCGAAGATTTATACGGTCCAGTTGGCTGTTTTGTGACCGTACGCACAGCATGCCCGCCCTATCTTCGCCACCATCCCCAACCCCCAGAGGCACATGCAGCTGCACATGGTGGACGTACGCGGTCAATATGCCCGCATCCAAGAGGAGGTCGACGCGGCTGTCCTTGAAGTCGTCCGATCCGGTCAATTCATCAACGGCCCTGCCGTGAAGTCCTTCACGGCCAACCTCGCCGACTGGCTGGGCCACACGGAGGCTTCCCCCGTTCATGTGATTCCGTGCGCCAATGGAACCGACGCCCTCCAAGCCGCTTTCATGGCCCTCGGNATTGGTCCGGGAGACGAAGTCATCACCCCATCCTTCACGTTCATCTCTACGGTAGAGATTCTTCACCTGCTCGGCATCACCCCGGTCATGGTGGACGTGGATCCCTGCACCTTCACCTTGGATACGGCTGCCGTCGCCAAGGCCATCACCCCGAAGACCAAGGCCATTCTGCCGGTGCACCTCTATGGACAATGTGCCAACATGACCGCATTGCGGGCGCTTGCCGATCAGCACCAACTCGCATTGGTCGAAGACACGGCACAGGCGATCGGCTCCACGTGGGAGATCTCCCCCGGCCATTGGGAGCAAGCGGGCACGATGGGCACCATTGGAACCACTAGCTTTTTCCCTTCCAAGAACCTCGGTGCCTATGGCGATGGAGGCGCTTGCTTCACGCGTGATGCTGCCCTCGCCGAAAAGTTGCGGATGATTTGCAACCATGGTTCCCGTCGCCGCTACGAGCACGAAATCATCGGGATNAACAGCCGTTTGGACAGCATCCAGGCGGCCATTCTGGACGTCAAACTCCCCCACCTAAAAGGCTACAATGCCGCCCGCCGGGAAGCCGCGGACCGCTACGATGCNCTGCTCGAAGGACACCCGCTCATCGCAACGCCCTACCGACATCCCAAATCGCACCACGTCTTCCACCAATACACCCTGCGGCTCAACACCGAGGGAGTGGGGCCGGGACTTCGGGACCACGTGGCGGATCACCTCGGAAAGGAAGGCATCCCATTTGGGGTGTACTACCCGAAACCCATTCACCTGCAGCCTGCCTTTGCCGATGTGGCCTCCTCCACAGGAGACCTGCCTGTGACCAAGGATTTGACCGATCAGGTCATCAGCCTGCCCATGCACACAGAGCTGACCCCAAAACAGCAGGAACTCGTGTGTAACGCGGTCCTCCGAGGGGTCGATGCCTATCTTTGAGGAAACCCCTACGCCATCTTGCCATGAACATTGCAGTCGTCGGAACCGGCTACGTTGGACTTGTGACCGGCACCTGTTTTGCAGAGACGGGAAACGAGGTCATCTGCGTGGACATCAACGCCGAAAAGGTTGAGAGGATGCGCAAAGGGGAGGTGCCCATCTACGANCCGCACCTCGACGTTCTGTTTGAGCGGAACATTCAGGCAGGCCGCCTTCATTTCACCACAGATCTCGCCGAAGCGGTGGAGCCGGCTGACATCATTTTCCTGGCACTTCCCACCCCACCAGGCGAAGACGGCAGTGCCGATCTGAGCTACGTACTCGGGGTGGCCGAGGAGCTCGGCAGGATGATTACCGAATACAAGGTCATCGTGGACAAGAGCACCGTTCCGGTGGGCACGGCCGAGAAGGTCACCGCTGCCGTGGCGGCCAACGCCAAGGTGGATTTTGATGTGGTCTCCAATCCCGAGTTCCTGCGGGAAGGGTATGCCGTGGATGACTTCCTCAAGCCGGACCGCGTGGTCATCGGCGTGGGAAGCACGCGCGCGGAAGAGGTGATGACCCGCCTCTACCAACCGTTCATCCGGCAGGGCAATCCGCTCATCGTAATGGACGAGCGCAGTGCGGAGCTCACAAAGTATGCCGCCAACGCCTTCCTTGCCACCAAGATCACGTTCATGAACGAGATCGCGAACTTCTGTGAGAAGGTGGGCGCCGACGTCGATAAAGTCCGCCGCGGCATCGGAACGGACACCCGCATCGGGCCCCGCTTCCTGTTCCCGGGAATCGGATACGGGGGCAGCTGCTTCCCCAAGGATGTGCAGGCACTGCACCGCAGTGGCCGGGAGGCGGACCATGAATTTGAAATCCTGACCAGCGTCATGGAGGTCAACGAAGCCCAGAAAACGGTGCTGTTCGACCCCATCCGGAAGCGCTTCAATGGCGACCTGCAAGGGGTGCGCATCGGCATGTGGGGACTGGCGTTCAAGCCGGAGACCGATGACATCCGCGAAGCCCCCGCCTTGTATATGATCGAAAAACTGCTTGAAGCTGGGGCCACGGTCTGTGCCTTCGATCCCGAAGCCATGAACAACGTCAAGGAACGCCTCGGAGACCGGATTGCATTTGCAGAGGATCCTTACACAGCGATTGAAGGTGCCGATGCCCTGCTCATCTGCACCGAATGGCAGGTGTTCCGGACTCCGGATTTCGACCGCATGAAGCGCGCATTGAACACTCCCCTCATCTTCGACGGCCGCAACTTATATGACGTGGACGACATGCAGAAGGAGGGCTGGGAATACACCTCCATCGGGCGTCGCGCCACCAACGCATGAGACGGGTCTTAATCACCGGAGCAGCCGGCTTCCTCGGCTCTCACCTGTGCGACCGCTTCATTGCGGAAGGGCACCATGTCATCGGCATGGACAACCTCATCACGGGGGACCTCCGCAACATCGAACACCTCATGGGCCTCGACCGGTTCGAGTTCCACCACCACGACGTCAGCCAATTCATCCATGTCGCAGGTGAACTGGATGACATCCTCCACTTCGCCTCTCCGGCGAGCCCCATCGACTACCTCAAGATTCCCATCCAAACGTTGAAGGTGGGATCGCTGGGCGCGCACAACTGCCTCGGCCTTGCCCGAGCCAAAGGCGCCCGCATGCTCATCGCCAGCACCAGCGAAGTGTATGGCGATCCGGAAGTCCACCCGCAGCACGAGGAGTATTGGGGGCACGTCAATCCCGTCGGGCCGCGTGGTGTTTACGATGAGGCCAAGCGCTTCCAGGAAGCCATGACCATGGCCTACCACACCTATCATGGACTGGAGACCCGCATCGTTCGGATCTTCAATACCTACGGCCCGCGAATGCGCCTCAACGACGGCCGTGTACTGCCTGCCTTCATCGGCCAGGCCCTCCGCGGTGAGGACTTGACCGTTTTCGGCGATGGCAGCCAGACGCGCAGCTTCTGCTACGTGGATGACCTTGTGGAAGGCATCTACCGGTTGCTGCTGTCTGATGAGACCCGACCCGTCAACATCGGCAACCCGGACGAGATCAGCATCGCCGACTTCGCTGAGGAAATCATCGCCCTAACCGGCACCGATCAGAAGGTCGTTTGCATGCCGCTCCCACAGGACGATCCCAAACAACGCCGCCCCGACATCACGCGGGCCAGGGACATCCTCGGATGGTCCCCCAAGGTCGGCCGCGCAGAAGGCCTTGCCATCACCTATGACCATTTCAAGGGCCTCTCGGAGGAGGACCTTCGGAAGACCGAGCACAAGGATTTCGCTTCCTAAAGCAAATGAGCACCCCCACTGGACAGCAGGATTGGTTCGCCCACGAAACGGCCGTGATCGACGCGGGGTGTCAAATCGGTGCCGGCACCAAGATTTGGCATTTCAGCCACATCATGCCCGGTGCAGTGCTGGGAGAGGGGTGCAACATCGGCCAGAACGTCGTGATTAGCCCAGACGTCGCGCTGGGCCGGAATTGCAAGGTCCAAAACAATGTCAGCCTCTACACGGGCGTCACCTGCGAGGACGATGTCTTCCTCGGTCCGAGTTGCGTTTTTACCAACGTCACCAACCCGCGCAGTGCGGTGGTCCGCAGAAACCAGTATGCCCGCACTCGCGTAGGCCGTGGGGCTTCGATTGGTGCCAACGCCACCATTGTCTGTGGCCACGACATCGGGGCCTTTGCCTTCATCGGGGCCGGGGCCGTCGTCACGAAAGATGTGCCAGCCTACGCCCTCGTGCTCGGCAACCCGGCCCGACACGTCGGCTGGATGAGTGCTTGCGGCCAACGACTGGAATTCGGCACGGACGACCAAGCCACCTGTCCCGAATCCGGAACCCATTACACGCTGCGCAACGGCGCAGTCCATCCCACTGAATCCGAATCATGAGTTCATTCGACCTTCACCAGCGTCTCCTTGACAAGGAGGCCACCTTGGCCGTCATTGGCCTCGGCTATGTCGGTCTGCCCATTGCCTTGGCTTTCGCACGACACATCCGTGTCATCGGCTTTGACATCCATGCCGGCCGTGTGGCGCAGATGAAGCAGGGCATCGACCCGAGCGAGGAGCTCGAAGCCGAAGCC
>NYTZ01000044.1 GCA_002683735.1 Flavobacteriales bacterium | reverse complement strand
AAGACTAAGGCGACAGAGGCAGAGGCTGCTGCTGAAAAGGTTGCTTCCTTGGAAGCAAAAGTCACCGAGCAGCAGAAGAATGTCAGCAATGCCGATAAGGCCGTCGTTGTTGAAGTCCCCGAAGCACTCATAGACCTCCTGGAAGGTGAGGCTCTGTTGCAGCACTTGCGGATTGATTCCGTCTGCGGTGCGCGTCTGCAGGTTGACTGTCAAGCTGACTTCTCCGTCCGTGGTCAGCTGTGAAATGAGCACATGTCCGTCGGCATCAGGGAATGCGGCAGGCTCGAGGTCGGGGTAGATGAACACGGATCCTCCGTTGACGTCGTTGACCACAATGGCGCCGCCGTTGCCCTCGAAGTCCACGAAGTCCAGCCCGATGGAGCTCACGTCTGCCGTGTTGTCCTCTCCGCCGATGGTCAGCCAACTGTCATAGGCCAGGTCGGGGTCCACAGGCACCAAGGCCGGGTTGATGCTGGCCGCCAAGGGGCCGCCCAGTGCATTCTGGTAGAATGCAGTGGTGGTGTTGATGGTCATGGGCAAACTGTCAAAGCCATAGACCGCCACCAGCTGCTCGGTTGGGTCCGCGAATTCGGCCCAAACGCGATAGGTGGTCATTCCATTGACGGTGTTCTGGCCCACGACGTCATAGCCGAGTTGGACGAAGCTGCTCGGGGCCTCTTCATCCTCGTCGCAAATGCCATCATCGTCACTGTCGTTCAGGCAGTTGCCGTTGCAGTCTAGGTTGTCGGCCGGGGGGTAGGTGCAGGACCCATCGTCGATGGTCGCATCCGGGTTGTAGTTGCACGCGGCCGGGTCCGTGCAGTCGCTGCAGGTGCTGTTGTCGCCGCCACACACACCGCAGCTGTCATTGAACAGGCAGGATCCGTCGTCGATGGTCGCATCCGGGTTGTAGTTGCATGCAGCCGGGTCTGTGCAGTCGCTGCAGGTGCTGTCGTCGCCGCCACACACACCGCAGCTGTCATCGAACAGGCAGGATCCGTCGTCGATGGTCGCATCCGGGTTGTAATTGCAGGCGGCGGGCAGGGTGCAGCCCACACAACTGAAATCGCACGTGCCGTTGTCGATGCCGGCTCCAGGATCATAGTTGCATGCCGTCGGATCGGTGCAGCCGAAATTCAAGTTGTCCGTGCAGAATGCAACGGTTTCTACATCTCCGAAATCGCCTCCGGAGGCCACCAAGGTGTCGTTGACGGTGAGGACATAGCCTCCCGGTTCGAAGATGCCATCTCCAAAGCTGTCGGCGATGGAGAAAGTGTAGCACCCTTCTGCGACGCACACGGTCTGCTCTTCCGTGATGCCGGCAGTGGAGTATGGGCCACCGGTGGCGATGGTTGCTCCACTGTCGTCTGTCAAGGTCCAGGTGGTTTCACCAGGGTAGATGTCGGTCGTTACGCTAATCGTAATGGACTCTCCTGGGCCGGTGCAAGACCCGTCGTCCAGGGTCGCGTCCGCATTGTAGTTGCAGCTTTCCGGGTCGGTGCAACCATAGCAGCTGAAGTCGCAGGCTCCATTGTCGGTTTCAGCGGCAGGGTCATAGTTGCAGGCCGTGCTGTCGGTGCAACCGAAACCGGCGCCCACACAGAACGTGGTGGCCTCCGAATCTCCGAAATCGCCGCCGGATGCGAAGGAGACACCGTCGATAGTCAGTTCATAGGATCCGTCGCCATAGGCGCAGCACATGCCGTCCCCGAAGCTGTCGAACACCGTCAGGGTGTAACATGCTTCCGGAGCACAGAACGACTCGATGGCCGTGGTGCCCGCACCGGAGTAAGGGCCTCCTGAGGCCACAGTCGACCCCGTGGAATCGGTCAAGGTCCAAGTGGTCTCCCCGGGGTAATTGTCCAGGTTGAGCGTCAAAACGAAATCCAGTCCGTCCGTTAGGCAGGATCCGTCATCCAGGATGGCGGCCGGGTCGTAGTTGCAGGCCAGGGAATCGGTGCAACCTCCGCAGCTGCTGTCATCACCTCCACACACCCCGCATTGGTCCAATTGGAGACAGGACCCGTCGTCAATGACCGCCGCTGGTACGTAGTTGCATGCGGTGCTGTCCGTGCATCCTTCAATGCCCCCTCCACCATCACCGCAGAGCCCAGCAATAGACCACGAGGCATTGTATTGGACGTCGGCCGAGGTGCCATAACCATTGAACAGGGAAACGGACCAATTGCCATTCCCGCTCAGTCCATTTCCGGTCAAGTCGACCGTAGCTGTGTAGTTGCCTGATGTCGTCACCTGCCAATCGGCCGGCCAAAGGCCATAATTGCCGAGGCTCGTGCATCCGGCAGGGCTGGCATTGTATCCACCGATGGCCACGCATCCCCCATCGGGTCCTGTGATGGAGATGGCCAGGTCAGCAGGCCAGCTGCCACCCGCATCGAGGTTGGTCCATTCTAGGCTGATGACCAGACTTTCGGGTGTTCCCTCAGCGCTGAATGTGTAAGGCTGCGAGGATTCTTCCGCACTGAGAACCACATCGATTGCNNCTTCTGCATCGCAATCGCAAGGCAAGTCATTCTGCGGGAAGATGCACGATCCATCATCCAGGGTTGCCGTTTCATCATAATTGCAGGCCGCGGAGTCCGTGCAGCCGGCACAGCTGGTTCCGTCACCGCCACAGATTCCACAGAGGTCGTTTTCCAGGCAGGTTCCATTGTCTTCCGTGGCTTCCGGATCGTAGTTGCACGCCGTGGGGTCTGTGCATCCCGCATCCGGATTGCTGTTAGTGGGGTAGCTGTCGAGGAACAGTTGCCCAGTGCCCAGCGGGTCGAGATAGCCTGACAATCCGACTCCCCATGACACGTCCATGCGTCCGTAGTAGTCATATGCTCCGTTGTTCACCGAGCCACTGCAAGCAGCCGCACCACCGTACAGTTGGCCAATGATGCGCTGGTTTTGGTCGAAGAGGGGAGAGCCGGACGAGCCGGGTTCGGTCACTCCGGATTCCCAGGCGTCGATCCACCAGACCTGAGCGCCTCCCGCAGTTGAGTTGTACGGTGCNTCATCGTCAAAACAGATTTTTTTGACGTCNCCACTCGGGTGGTGAATGCCAACCGNAGAAGTCGGCGCTGATCCGCTGGCATCCCATCCAGCGTATTCCACATCAAAACTGGCAGGAGGCGCAGAGCTCAGTTCAATGAGGGCCACATCGCTCGCGCCACTGTTGACCAACAGGGTTCCTCCAGAGATGCTTTGGTCCGTGGGCCCGGTATTGCCATCACAGGTGCTGCTTTCGTGGTTGAAATAGTAGACCCAGCTGTTGGGGTTTCCGAGGCAATGGTTGGCCGTCAAGAAATAGGGAGTGCCGTCTTCCGAGGTGTTGTTGACCAAGGCTCCTGAGCAGACCGCAAATCCCCCATTGGTGATGAGCGCGACGGATTTCTTCGGCGTTTGCCATGCAGCGCCTTCCGGACAATTGACATTGATGTTGCAGGCGCCTGAATTGCCAAAGGGCCCCATGTTGGCTTGGTTGGCCGCGGGGCTTTGAGGGTGGAGCAGCAAGCTCCGGTAGCCGTGGACAATTTGGCTGATGCTCACGTCGCCTTGGCCGTGAACCGCTAGAGGCTCTTGGTATTCGACCACGATGTGGTCATCATCCAGCAGGCCAATGGGCAAGAATCCCCAATCCTTCTCGTTGGCCTCGGTAAAGCTGCCGAGGAACTGGGTCCGGTCTTGGTTCCAGATGAAGAGAGCCGCACCTTCCGGCACATCAAAGCTGCCGAGGGTCAGTCCGATGCCCGTCGCCCCGGGGCAGTGAATGGCCAAGTGCCAAATCCAACGGTCCTTTTCGAATGTCCACTCCCCGGCATTGTCTAGGCTCAGGTTGACTTCGCGTTCCACGCCAAACCGCCAAGGTGCTTCCTTGTATTGGTCAGTGACCGCATCTTCAGCAGCAAGGACTGCCAGGTCGAGTTCCCCGGTGGTNACAACGGGAATGGCCGACATGTCCATGGGGGACCCCCACTTCCAAGGCGCTCCTCCTTGCGCGATTTGCGCATGGGCAATGCCTGCACTCAGCACCATCGTGGCAACGGTAAGAATGGTGAGCAAAGGGCCAAAGCCAGATTGCTGACTGGTGGAGTGAGAAGAAAGAGGTGTTTTCCGCAAGTCAGCGGAAGAGAAGAGAGAAAATGTTCTCATGGTGGTTCGGTTCCGATTGGGCTGTGTCAATATGGGCCGGATTTGTCATAAGGACCTTTTATTATATATCTGGACTTCTCGCACTTTTGTCGATGCCATCATTGTGGTGCTGTGGTTTTGGTGTAAATTCGCCGTCCGCAAGCGAGAATAGCTCAGTTGGTAGAGCACAACCTTGCCAAGGTTGGGGTCGCGAGTTCGAGTCTCGTTTCTCGCTCTATCAAAAGGACTTCCGATAGGAGGTCCTTTTGTTTTTCAGTCATTTTCTTCCGCCCGTCCCTGGTTGAGAACGTCGATCGCAATGTGCTCAGCTGCACCGCGATGCCCCGTCACCCATCCTTTTGCAGCACGGCCTCTCGCGTTCCGCTCTTCCTCTGCATCAGGGGAGGTCCATGCTTCCAGCCAATCCACAAGGGACGCCTCGGTGGCGCATACCGTAAGGGCCCCGGCAGATTCGAGCCCGGAAATTTCACGGAAACCGGCCACCTTCGGGCCCACGGCGATCGGCACTCCATGTGCAGCGGGCTCNAGGGTGTTGTGCACGCCGGTGCGCCACCCTCCTCCGNCCACCGCAAGNTCGGCGAGGGCATAGCCGTCCCGAAGGCAACCGACACGGTCCAGGACCAACCCGGCGGATGGCGGCAGGGCGCATTCGGCATGGTCGGAAAACCGGATGACGTCGGCTGATGAACACCATTGGTCAACGCGGACTCCTTGAATGTCGTGCGGGACCACCAGAAAGGCCCAGTCTTCCGGCCATTTTTGCCGAAAGGCGCGAAGTGCATTCCATTCTCCGTCCCACGCGCTGCCAACGAGCAGCAACCGGCGCTTTCCCTTCCACTTNTGGATGCGGTCCAGTGCGAGACCCACTTCTTCTGGAGCCGGGAGGTCCAGGATGTCGAGAACCCGGTCCGNGCGCGGGTCGCCTGAGACGGTGCTGTCCAGGCCATAACTGGAGAGCACACGTTGTGACGCTTCGTCTTGGACATGGATGCTGACCAGCCTTCTGAGGCGTTTTCGGGTCCAGCCACCCCAACCATTGGTGGGGTGGCGGCCCGCATCAAAACGGGCGGCGATGAGGTGGATCCGGGTCCCCGACTGGTGCAGCGCCGTGATGAGATTGGGCCACAACTCGTACTTCACCAGGACCGTGTCTGCGGGTTTCACCCATTGGGCGAACCGCTTTGCAGCCATGGGCGTGTCGAAGGGCAGATAGTCGACATGGTCCGCCTGAGGGCGGCGGACGGCCTCCCTCCCGGAAGGCGAAAAGAAGGTCAGGAGGACGGGGCGATCCGGTGCCATTCGCCGGAAGTGCGAGAGGACAGGGGCGGCCTGCTCATACTCCCCGAGGGATGCGCAGTGAACGTGAATCCATCGCCCCGTCTTCCCGGCATTCTTGACAGCGCTTTGAGCGGCCTTGAACCGGTCCTCCCAACCGCGTCTTCCTTGCACCGCAAGGCGGGCCTTGGGGTGGCCCCACGCCGATGCCAGCCACAGCAGGGCATTCGCAACCCAGGTTCCAACGGCATAGAGCCCGCGCATGGTCAATAGTAGTAATCCAGTGAGGAGGAGCGCGCTTTGAGCCGAAGAATCCACCCGGCGAAAACGCCCACCGTCCTGTCGGAGCGGGGGCCGATGTCCCGGGTTCCCGTGTCTGCGTTCCAGATGCGATTGGGTTGAAGCCGGCCGAGGCAGGCCTCGAGTCCAAACTCCAACCGGGCTTGGCCATTGGGGCTGTGGTATTCGAATCCGACGCGGGGCAGGAGCATGCCACCCCCGGTGAGCCGATCGTACCCGGCGAGGTGCGGCTCGTCCAGTTGGGTGACCCGGTTGCCCCGATTCTGGAAGTGGATCTTGTGTTCCCAGAACCCAGCCCCGACTTCCGCGATGAAGCCGGTTTCAGGGTGCTGTCCGCCGGTGGGCCACTTTCTGCCCGCAGTCAAAAAGAGGAGGGTTCCCCGCTGCTGTGCCGTGACAAGGGCGATGCGGCCTTCATTGTCCACGATGCGACCGTTTGGATCGACGAGGTTTTGTAGCAGCCCGTTTTCCCGCACATCTGCTCCTGTCTGGAACCGATAATGGGCGCCGAAGCGCCAGCCGGAATGGGTGGTGCNCCGCACGCCCATGCCGATGGTGTTGGAGAGCCCAAAACGGTCGGCAAGGGGGCCCGCCGGGGCCTGGCCTCCGACATGGAGCACGAGCTGTGTACCGGCGGAGACTGCGNGGGCATCTGCAGCGTTCAGGCCATTTCGATTTCCTTCTTGTGCCAGCACGAGAAAGGGGAGCAAGCCCAGCGATGTGAAAATGAACCTCAGGCGCATCAGAGGGGGAAGCTGAGGCCGACGAGGAAACCACTGAGGAGGAGCCCCCCGTTGAGTTGGGCCATGATGATCCAGTCGTCCAGATGGTACCGCGCACCCAGCTGGCCGGCCAATTGGAATCCACCGATGGCATTGCCGCCATAATTGCCGGGTGCAGCGCCGACGCCGGCCCATTTGTATCGGTGCGCGTACCAGCCCAGTGTCAATCCGGCAAACAGGTCGAGGTCTTCTGGGGCCCATTCCACGAAGTGATAATTGCCCTGCAGTCCCAATCCAAAGTACTGGTGGGTCCAACTNCCGGTGGCCCCATTCTCACCGTAAGACTGGAAGGAAGCCATCAGCGCGGCAGANAGGTGGCGGTCCAAAGTTTGCTCCACACCCACATACACCGGCAATCCCCGCGTGCTGAGTCCGAATCCAGCATGGATGAGGTCGTATCGGTCACCGGATTGGAGCTGAACTTGACCACTGACCTCCTGTTGGAACATGCAGAGGGCCAGCAATGCCACCACCATTGCGGCGGTTTTGAGGGAGNAGGAAATGTGTCGAATCATTAAAAATCGTCGATATAAATAACTAAATTGTAGACGAAATGTCATTACTGACCATTAGTCCTTCTGGAATTTCCCTTCTGCAAGTTGTGATGCGATGCCTCAGGGCTGCAGGGGAGCGCCGGTTTTTGTCCGATTTCAGTTGGGGAAGGGCCCTTTGCCTGGGGGTTTTCAGTTGGGGAATGCTCTGTGGAACCGGCCCCATTCAAGCCCAGAACGCATTGGACGTCCAGGTTCTTTTGGAGGATGACGGGCAATTTTCACCCGGTTGGATCATTGCAGCTCCCCGCTTCAGTTCCAACCTCACCTACCCCATCGTGGTCAGCGCGGAGGGCGAGGTCGTCTTCAATGATCTTCGGCCGTTGACGGGGTTCAATTTTGACCAGAATCCCAACGGGCAGTTGTCCTGGTTTTCGACGTTGGACGGGAATTGGCAGATCCTGGACAGCGCGTTGATGGCCACTGGAGTGGTGGAGTTCTGGGGGGCAGATGAAGACTACCACGACCTTGAATTGAGGGCGGATGGGACACGCCTGTTGATGGGCAAGGAAACGTTCTTCATGACATTGGAGGACAGCATTCCGGCAGGAGACGATCCGGAGCGGGCGGTGATCGACTGTCTGCTCCAGGAGCAGGATGACCAAGGCAACATTCTCTGGTCCTGGCGGGCCACCGATCACATTCCGCCCACCTGGTGCAGCCACTGCAATTGGAACGCAAGCCTCATCGACGCCTACCACCACAATTCGTTCGAAACGCAGCCCGATGGCAACATCCTGCTTTGCTTACGCAACATGGACCTCGTGGTCTTGATTGACCGACAGTCGGGGGATCTCATCTGGAGGCTGGGCGGTCCAGCGTCTGATTTTGATTTTGTCGACGAAGCCGGTCCTTTTGCGCAGCAGCATGACGCGCAGCTTCTGGCCCCGAATCGCATTCTGCTGTACGACAACGCCACTGGAAGCAGTCCGCTGGTATCGAGGGGCGTGGAGTACCTCTTGGACCAGGGAGCAGCAACGGCGACCATCGTGCAGACCTGGCCGCATCCTGATGGGAGTTTCGCTTCCTCCCAAGGAAGCATCCAAAGGTTGGAGGATGGGAGCACATTGATTGGATGGGGGAATGCGCTGACGGATGCATGGAGTGGCGGCAGTATCAGCGAGTTCGGCCCGGATGGCGCATTGCGGGGAACGGTCTACTTCCCCTCGAGCCACATCAGCTACCGTGCCCGGAAGGTTGCGGCCGGGCAATTGCCATTGAGCATCGGGTGCATGAATCCTGAAGCGTGCAACTTCGATGAATCTGCCATCGTGGATTCCGGGTGTCTCTACATCGGATCGCCATGCGACGATGGCAACGATTGCACCGCTGGAGATGTGGTGCAGGAGGGGTGTCAGTGTTTGGGCTTCTTCCCGCCCACAGGCCCCGTCGACCAATGCCTCGATCCGCTCGCCCTCAATTTCAACCCTTGCTCTCCCCTTCCTTTTGACGACGGGAGTTGCCAATACGCGGTCACGTTTCGAGTGGACGCCACGGCTTCGGGAACTTTGCCCCAATCCGTGGCCATCCAATTCCCGGGCACGGTCCCGATGCCCATGGAACCTGGAGGGTTTGGAACGTGGCGTGCTGAGGTGATCCTGGGGTCAGGTGTGTGGGAACATGAAGTGTTCGCCGATGGTGCCGGAGATGGAATCATCCGGTCGCTTGACCTGAGTTTTCCGGCGGATTGGGACGGCGGTGAGGTTCGGGCTTGCCTGGGGATTTCGGCCGAGGCATGTCCGGGTTGTAACGATCCTGACGCTCCCGACTACAGCCCCTTTGCGGACGGCTCCGGTGGGTGTGGACAGGGTGCACTGGGTTGCACCGTTTTTGAGGCGGTCAATTTTGATCCCCAAGCCGTTTTCGATGACGGGAGTTGCGTGTTTGGCCCGAGCTCGGATTGCTCGATGGACTTGACGGGAGATGGCATCATCGGCATTGCCGACGTGTTGTTCCTGCTGAGTTACTTCGGGCTGGCCTGTGACTGATCGGGATCGACGTCCAGTCGGAAACCGACCCCATGTAACGTCTCCAGTCGCACGTTGGCGTCGACCTTCAGGATTTTCCTCAAACGGGCGATGTAAACGTCCATGCTTCGACCCACGAAGTGTCCGGATTGTCCCCAGACCATTCGGGTGATGAGGTCGCGTTCCGTGGTGCGGCCGGCCCGTTGCATCAGCAATTTGAGCACATCCCCTTCCTTGCGGGTCAGCCGTTGTTCACCCCCAGGCCAGCGAAGGATGTAGGACTCGGGTTCGAATTCAAGTCGGCCGATGTGCAAGGTGGACGGTCCGGGTTCTAAAGCGTATTCGGTCCGTTTCAGCAAGGCTTGAATTCGGAGGAGGAGTTCCTCATTGTTGAAAGGCTTGATGACATAATCGTCTGCGCCGGCCCGCAGCCCTTTGACCCGATCCTCGACCCGGTGACGCGCTGTCAGGAGCAGGATGGGCAGCCCGGGGGCCACCTGCCGAAGGTCTTTCGTCAGCGTGAATCCGTCTCGGCCGGGAAGCATAATGTCTAGAACGGCGAGGTCGAAATCCTGCGCGGCAAAGGCGGGCATGACTTCCCGTCCGTCGCGCAACAATTCCACCTTGTGTCCCTCCAATCGGAGCAGGTCATGCAGGAGCAAGCCAAGGCTGGGGTCGTCCTCGACCAGCAGGATTCGGGCCGTGCGTTTCATAGGGCCAAGGGGAGGGTCAGCCGGAATGTGGAACCGCCGCCTTCATGAGGTAGACATTCAATGGTGGCGCCGTGCGCATCGAGAATGGTGCGGACGTAATGCAGGCCCAGGCCGAAGCCCTTGACGTCATGTCGGTCCCCATTCGGCACGCGATGGAACCGCTCGAAGATGCGTTCACGGTGCGCTTCCGGGACCCCGATACCACGGTCCGAGATGTCCAGTTGAACCCGGCGGCCGCAAGGCAGAAGGTGCAATTGGATGTCCAGCATCGGGGGCTGATCTCCATGGTAACGGATGGCGTTGTCCAGCAGATTGCTGAGCACCCCATCGAGGTGGGTTCGGTCTGCTCGGATGCTGAGGGAATCCGTGTCCTTGGGCAGGGAGAGCCTCAATTGCCCTGCCAGTTGGTCCACAGTGGGGCGGATCGACGCTGTGGCCTCCTGAATCCAGACGTCCAACTGGAAGAGTTCTTCATCGAGGGTGCCGGTGTCCCGGTCAAGCGTGGCCATTTCCATCACCTTGTCCACTTGACGCCGCATGCGGTGGTTCTCCGAGAGGATGAGGCTCAAATACCGGTGCCGCGCTTCGCCGTCATCGCCGATTTCGGGCCGCTGAAGGAGTTGTGCGCCCGTCTCAATCGAGGCGATGGGCGTTTTGAATTCGTGCGTCATGTTGTTGATGAAGTCCTCGCGGATTTCTGACAATCGCTTTTGGCGGAGGACAATGACCACGGCGTAGACGAAGGTGCCCAGGACGAGGATCTGGAGCACGCTGGCGAGAATCCACCGGTCCAAAGTCATGACGACATCGGCACGTTTGCCATTAAATCGAATGCCGAAGTAATGTCCGTCCTGCTCGAAGCGCGGCGGGGTGGGGGCCTCAGATTCGACACCGCCGACGCGTCCGCCATACACGATGCTGTCGCTGAAGCAGTCGTAGATGGCATAGTCGAAAGGCACATCCAATGCCGCGCGATCAAAGGACTCCCGGAGCAGGGATTCCAACAGGAAGGGGTGCAGCGTATCGTTGAGGTTGGCCACGAAATAGTTCGAGGCTTTTTGACGAACCGGCTCGACAACAGCGCTGTCCCCACGCATGGCTTGGACGCGGTCCACCACCTCGGTGAGGGCGACCACCACGCGGTCGTTGAAGTCCCGTTCGCCCAGGTCAATGGCCTGCCGGAGCCAGATCAACTGAAGGATGAGCGTGCCCCCAATCGAGAGCAGGCCTGTGATGATGAGCAGACGGATGCGCTGGCGTGACACAGCACGAAAGTAAGTGGGGTGGTCGAGCCAGTGTTGTAGCTTCGACGGCGTGCTGCGGTTCTGCTTTCTTATCCTGTTGTGCCTCTCCCTGTTTGGGCCCCGTTCGATCATGGCCCAGAATGCCGTCGAATTGAGCGGTTCCTTCCAAGGGGAAAACTTGCTGGTGGTCAACGAGACCAATCCGGATGGGGTGGGTTTTTGTTGCTACCAGGTGCGGGTCAACGGACGCTTGACGGCGGACCAGGTCAACTCCCATGCCTTTGAGGTGGATTTGAGGGGGCAGGGCATCCCGCTCGGCAAAGGGGTAGCGGTCAAGTTGATGCACCGTCCCGGCTGTGCGCCGCGGGTGTTGAACCCCGAAGTCATCCTGCCGTCCCCCGACTTCGAACTCGTGGCGTTCGAAGCTTGGCCCACGGGTGAAGTCGCTTGGACTTCCGAGGGGGAAAAGGGCCGCATGCCCTTTGTATTACAGCAGTTCAAGTGGGGAAAGTGGGTGGATGTCCTCCGCGTGGATGGTCAAGGGGGAGATGGGCAACGAGAATACACAGTCCGAATCGAGCCCGTTCGAGGGGAGAACCTCTTGCGGTTGATGCACCTCGCACCCGATGGCACGCTGGCCATCAAAGGAGAGGTGAGTTTCGTGGCCGACCTGCCCGTGGTCGATTTCGATTACGATCCCAAAACGGCCGTAATCCGTTTCTCCGAGCCCACTCACTTTGAGATTGTCGACGCCTACGGCACCATTGTTATGAGTGGACGCGGTGACAATGCTGTCCTTCGCTATCTTGCACGTGGCGAGTACTTCGTCAATTTCGGCGCCCGGTCAGAGACCTTCAAGAAGCGCTGAGTCCGGGCCCGCTTGCGGTCCCCTCATTTCCAGTCCATTGCGACATGCCCACGACCCCAGCCACTGCGGCCTTTGACGGCCTCACCTACAACAGCCGCCGCCCCCACATCGCCATCCCCGAATACGGCCGGGTGGTGCACGAGATGATCGCGCATTGCATCACCATCGAGGACAAAGAAGAACGCACCCGTTGCGCCACGGCCATTGTCAGCGTCATGCGGACCTTGGTTCCCGGCTCGAAGGAGATGACCGACCACGAGGAGAAGCTCTGGGGTCACCTCCACATCATGGCCGATTGGCAGCTTGACATTGACGGACCATTCCCGGTTCCGCCCCGTGCAGAGGAAGATTCGGGTCCCGAGGCCCTGACCTACACCCAGATCGGCAAGCGCCCGTCGTTTTACGGCCGCATCGTGGAGGACTTGATTGCCAAAGCCGTGGCCATGCCGGAAGGGGAGGAGCGCGCAGCCCTCGCGATGATGATCGCCAACCTGCTCAAGCGCCAATACCTCACTTGGAACAAAGGGGCCGTGGAGGATGCGCTGATCCGCGCCCAACTGAGGGAGATGTCCGGCGGCGCGCTGGACGTCCCGGCGGAAAAGGAGCTGGTGTCTTCGAGCGAAATCCTCAAGAGCAAGCGGAAGACCTCCAACAATTTCCGCCAGCACCGCGGTGGCAAGCGGAAGCGCTGATCGGCAAAGGAGAGTGTTCCGGACTGGGGCCATTGTGTCGCCCCGGCGTCCTTGTCGAAAACCCTGCAGAATGAGGTGCGGGGCCGGCTCCTCCCGGTCCAAATTGGGGGTCAAACCATTGACCAAGCCATGGGCACTTTCGTCATCGAAGGAGGGCACCCCCTCAACGGATCCATTACACCCCAAGGGGCCAAGAATGAGGCACTCCAAGTGGTGTGCGCCGTTCTGCTGACCGCAGAACCCGTCACGATTTCGAACCTGCCGGATATCGTAGATGTGAACCGGTTGATTGACCTCCTCGCCTCGATGGGGGTCAAGGTGGAAAAGCTAGACGCCGGATCCTTCCGGTTCCAAGCCGATGATGTGGACCTGGATTACCTGGAAAGCGAGGAATTCCGGACCAAGGGCAGTGGGCTGCGCGGCAGCGTCATGGTCATGGGGCCACTCCTGTCGCGTTTCGGTAAGGGCTACATGAGCAAGCCCGGTGGAGACAAGATTGGCCGCCGCAGGATGGACACGCACTTCATCGGATTCGAGAGCCTCGGGGCCACCTTCCGCTATGATGCGGGGGAGAGCTTCTACCGTGCCGAAGCCCCGACTGGATTGCAGGGCAGTCACATGTTGCTCGACGAGGCCTCCGTGACCGGAACGGCCAACATTGTCATGGCCGCTGCCCTGGCCAAGGGCACCACCACCATTTACAATGCCGCCTGCGAACCTTATCTGCAGCAGCTGTGCAAGATGATCAACCGCATGGGCGGCAGGATTTCTGGCGTGGGGTCCAATCTCCTCACCATCGAAGGGGTGGAGTCGCTCGGGGGCTGCGACCACCGCTGCCTTCCGGACATGATCGAAATCGGCAGCTTCATCGGCATGGCGGCCATGACCAAGGGCGAGTTGACCATCAAGGATGTCAGCTGGGACGACCTCGGTCAAATTCCCCGGGTGTTCCAACGCATGGGCATCCAGCTCGAGCGCCGTGGAGAGGATCTTTTTGTCCCCGCCCAAGAACACTATGAGATCGATACATTCATCGATGGGTCCATCCTGACTGTGGCGGATGCACCTTGGCCGGGCTTCACTCCGGACTTGCTGTCCATCCTGCTTGTAACGGCCACACAGGCCCGCGGCAGTGTGCTCGTCCACCAGAAAATGTTCGAGTCCCGCCTGTTCTTCGTCGACAAGCTGATCGACATGGGGGCCCAAATCATTTTGTGCGACCCGCACCGCGCCACCGTC
Source organism: Flavobacteriales bacterium (assembly GCA_002683735.1). The sequence goes on along the minus strand of NYTZ01000044.1, from coordinate 5,680 downwards.
ATCGGCTTGGATCGCAAGGCGCCGCTGCGCGGAGTTAACATGACATCGCCGGACATCCGCGCGGGTGTTTCCCTTCTGATGGCGGCACTCAGCGCCGAAGGCCGGTCGACCATCCACAACATCGGCCAGATCGACCGGGGTTACCAGTACATCGAGCACCGCCTTCGGGCGTTGGGCGCCCACATTGAGCGCATCGCAGACTGAACAAGGTCCGCCCGTCGTTCCCTCCGTAAATTTGCCTTACATGCGTTCTCTGATTCTCTCTTCCGTGTCCATGTCGTTGACCATGGCCTGTCTCGCCATCACCTTGACCACGTCCGCCCAGGACGAGCCGCGCATCGGCTCCAGCGTGGGAGACCGCGCCCCGGAGCTGATTCTGCAAGGGGTGGGCGGTGAATCCGTCCGTTTGAGCGACCTGCAGGGTCAATTGGTCCTCGTGGATTTCTGGGCCAGTTGGTGCGGCCCTTGCCGCCGGGAGAACCCCAACGTGGTCAACGCCTACAAAAAGTACCGCAAGGCGAAGTTCAAGACGGCAGATGGCTTCACGGTTGCCAGTGTTTCCTTGGACCGAAAGCAGGAGAGTTGGGAAAAGGCCATCAAACAGGATGAGCTGGATTGGGATTGGCACGGGAGCGACCTCGCAGGTTGGGACAGCGAAGCCGCAGCGCTGTATGGCGTGAGCAGCATTCCAATGAGCTTCCTCGTCGATGAAAACGGCATCATCGTGGCCAAGAATCTGCGCGGCATGGAACTGCACATCCAGATTGACCGACACGTCGCCAAGCTCTGACATTCCTGACAAGTCAGGTCTGCGGGCCTGACAGCAGGTCGCACTCCCTGTCACGATGTCCGTCCCAAGTGGGATGGCACATGCATTGAATGGGACAAGTCAAATTCGTGAACCCCATGTTGCACGCCATGAACGAGGAGCCCCCCCTCCACGACGAAGACACCCAGAACACGGCGGAAGCCGCGCAGCCTGAATCCGAGGAAATGAACGAGGAAACGGCGCCGGCACCAGAAGCGCAGTCCGAAGAAGAAGAGGCATGGCGCGACAAATACCTGCGCCTGTACGCCGAGTTTGACAATTTCCGCAAGCGTACCATGCGCGAGCGGGCGGACCTGGTGCGGAGTGCGGGCCGCGATTTGAGCGAAGCCATGCTGCCCGTCTTGGACGATTTCGAGCGGGCCGCGGAAGCTGCGGAAAGCCAGGACCTCGACCAATTGCGGGAAGGCTACCAGCTCATCGGCCAGAAGATGCGGGGCGTTCTCGAGACCCGGGGCGTCAAGCGTATAGAGGCCAAAGGTGCCGACTTCGACACCGACCTCCACGAGGCCATTACCCAGATTCCCGCTCCCACCGAAGACCTGAAGGGCAAGGTGGTGGATGTCGTCGAGCCTGGTTACAAACTGCATGACAGCGTGCTCCGATTCGCCAAGGTGGTGGTCGGCAACTGATCNAAACCATGTCCAAGCGCGATTTCTACGAAGTCCTNGGTGTCGATCGGGGTGCCTCCGAGGCGGACATCAAGAAGGCCTACCGGAAGCTGGCCATCAAGTACCACCCGGACAAGAACCCGGGTGACGCAGATGCCGAAGGACGCTTCAAAGAGGCGGCTGAAGCCTACGAGGTTCTGAGCGACCAGCAGAAGCGGGCCAAATATGACCGGTTCGGCCATGCCGGAATGGGCGGTGCAGCCGGGGGCGGTGCCGGCATGAACATGGATGACATCTTCAGCCAGTTCGGGGACATCTTCGGCGGGGCCTTCGGGGATGCATTTGGTGGCGGCGGCTCACGCGGTCCACGCCGCACCAAAGGGTCCAATCTGCGCATCAAAGTGCAGTTGACCCTCGAAGAGATNGCCGAAGGCGTGACCAAGAAGGTGAAGGTCTTCCGCCTGGTCCAAGCCGAGGGTGTCAAATACGATACCTGTCAGCAGTGCGGTGGAACNGGTCAGATCCGTCAAATCCGCAACACCATTCTCGGGCAGATGCAAACCGCCACGACCTGCCCCACCTGTGGAGGCTTAGGACGTTCGGTCAAATCCAAGCCAAAGGACGCGGACCAGCATGGCCTGCGCCGCGAGGAAACGGTCGTGGAAATTGAGATNCCGGCTGGTGTGGAGGACGGCATGCAGCTCAACCTTCGGGGCAAGGGAAATGCTGCTCCGGCTGGTGGAATCCCCGGTGATATGCTTGTCCAGATCCGGGAGGCGGACCATGACGATTTCACCCGGAACGGGCGGAACCTGCACCTCGACCACCACATCTCTTTCATTGACGCAACCCTCGGTGCGCAAGTGGAGATTCCCCTGCTTTCCAGCAAGGCGAAGATTCGCATCGAGCCCGGTACGCAGGGCGGAAAGATTGTTCGCCTCAAGGGCAAAGGATTGCCTTCCGTGGACAGTTACGGGAGAGGGGATCTGCTGGTCAACCTCAACGTTTGGACCCCGCAGGAATTGACGGCTGAGGAGCGCAACACCTTGGAAAGCTGGCGCGAAGCGGCCAACTTTCAACCCAATCCGGATTCCCGCGACAAAGGCTTCTTTGAGCGGGTTCGGGACATGTTCAGCTGATGACCCACGCCCTCGACATCGCGAAATTGGAAAAGGCCTACGGGTCCCAGCGCGTTTTGAAGGGGGTCTCTTTTTCGGTTCGTCCCGGCAGCATCATGGGGCTACTGGGCCCCAACGGTGCGGGCAAATCCACGCTCATTCGCAGTGTCATGGGCATTGTCGAGCCTGACGCTGGGACCATTCGTCTCAATGGAGAGGCTTGGTCTCGCGAGGGCGTGCGCGGTATCGGGTATCTGCCGGAAGAGCGTGGCCTGTACAAGGACATGAAAGTCGGAGAGCAAGCGGTCTATTTCGCCCGGCTCAAAGGCATGGACAAGGCCAATGCGATCCGCGCCCTCAAGGCGTGGTTTGAAAGGTTGGAAGTCGACGGTTGGTGGGACCGCAAGGTGACCGACATCTCTAAGGGGATGGCCCAAAAGATCCAATTCATCTGCACAGTCGTCCACAAGCCGTCCTTGCTGATCCTCGACGAGCCCTTAAGCGGCTTCGATCCGATCAATGCCCGGCGCATCATCGATGCGGTCCGCGATTTGGCTGCCGATGGGACGTCCATTCTGCTGTCCACGCATGACATGCCGAGCGTGGAGCGCCTCTGTGATGAGGTGGTCTTGCTCAACGGTGGCGAGGTGGTGCTGTCCGGACAGGCCGACGTCCTCCGCGAGGAGGGGTGGTCCGGCGAACAGGAAGTCGTGTTCCGCGGCAATGATTTGGCCTTCACCAATGCACTTGGGGCCCTGGCCCACCTGGATGGCATCGCGCCCGACATCGCGGACGGCGTTCGCCGGGCACACTTGCGTTTGCGGGATGCGGCTCACCCGGGCGCAGTGTTGCAGGCCCTCTCCCAATCGGTCGAGGTGCTGGAGTTCGTGAAAGTCCGGCCCACCATGGAGTCTCTGTTCATCGAGGCGGTGAACGCCACTCAAACCGAAGTGGCATGAAGGGCGGTTTGGTGGCCACGGTGATCCTGCGCGAGTGGCGGACCCGCGTGTTGAAGCGGAGCTTCATCATCGGCACCCTACTCATGCCCTTTCTTTCGGTCGGTTTTGTGGCTGGCGTCGTGTTGTTCAGCGAGGGGAGCGACCCCAGTCACACCGTGCTGGTGGAGGATGCCCCCGGCCTCATCACGCGACTGGACGCTGCTTCGGGGCAATACGTCCCGCGTTGCCCCGGATGTTTCCCGGAACGGCCCAACCTCCAGTATCGGTTTGTCCGCGAAGCGCCTTCGGACAGCGCCTGGCAGGCCGACGGGTACACAGTGCTGGTCGAGTACGACGAGGCTGTACTCCAGAACAAGTCGGGTTACCTCGTCTACGAGACCAGCCCTGGCATGATGGCCAAGCGCGACATCGAGCGCGACCTCAGCCGGGCAATGGAGCATGCGCGGGTGCTGTCCAGCACCGATTTGAACTGGGAAGCATACCAACGCCTCAAATTGGAATTGCGGCTTGTGGACCGGGAAGTGTCCGAGGCCGGACGCACAGAAGGAGGGGGAGAGGAAATCCGTGGGGGCATCGGCTTCTTGTTCAGCGCTATTTTGTTTTTGGTACTGACCGTCTATGGCGGCTTGATCATGCGCAGCGTGGTGGAAGAGAAATCCAATCGGGTCATCGAAGTCCTAATTGCCGCCGTGAAGCCCGAGGCCTTGCTATTGGGTAAGGTTCTGGGGACCGGCGCTGTGGCCTTGACCCAGTTGGTCGCGTGGAGCGTGCTGTCCATGTTGGCCTTTTCCACATTCCAGCTCTTTTTTGACAGTGGGGTGATGTCTGCCGGCGGTGCGATGGGCATGGGCGCAGATGTCCCTGCCGACCTACTGACCGTGATGGGAGAGAATGAATTCACCGCCATCCTGCTCGACATCGACTGGGGCTGGATGATCGCCAGTACCATCGGTTTCTTCATCGGGGGGTACCTCCTTTACGGCAGCCTTTTTGCCGCTGTTGGTGCCTCCGTCAACTCGGAACAGGAGGGGCAGGGCATGGTCGTGCCCATCATCATGCCGTTGATGTTTGCCTACATCGTGGGCAGCGGCGCCTTGGCCAACCCAGAGATGTCTGCCTTCACCGCGTTGAGTTGGTTCCCACTGACCTCGCCGGTGATGATGCTCGTGCGGGTCGCGGTCGGTGTTCCACTGTGGGAAGTGATTGGATCGGGTCTGGTCCTGCTGGTCACGGCCCGCGGTGTGCTGTGGGTGGCGGGCCGCGCCTACCGACACGGTGTGCTTCACACCGGGGGCAAGACCGGTTGGAAGTTGCTGGCGCAATGGATCCGGGGGCATGGAGGATGAACTCCGGCACCGGGTTGCCATAGCGGACTGCGGCACCAACACCTTCACTCTCCACGTCGCTCGCATCACTGCGGAAGGATGGACCACCGTTTTTCAGCAGCGCCGTTTTGTGCGCCTGGGGGCTGACAGTTTCCGGACTGGACGTTTGGCGCCGGACCGCATGCGGCGCGGATTGGATGCCCTCGCCTCGTTTCGCGAGGCGGCTTTGAACCTTGGCGCAACCCATTTCCGGGCCATTGGGTGCAGTGCGTTGCGCGATGCGGTCAATGCAAAGGACTTCCTTCAAAAAGCAGCTGAAATCGGTTGGCAGGTGGAGGTGATCGATGGCCAACGAGAAGCCGGCTGGATCCACCAAGGCGTGGCCGATACGGTTCCCGATGCCGCACTGGGGGACCGCACCGCATTGACCCTTGACATCGGCGGGGGCAGCGTGGAGTGCGTGGTGTGGAACCGGGAAGGCGTACACGGTCGCCACAGCTTGGACATCGGTGTGGCTCGCCTCACGGATTGGATCAAGCCGTCCGACCCCTTGACTGCAAAAGATCTGACTTCCCTGCACCGGGTGGTGGACGCCGCTTTGGCGCCTTTGATGAACAGGCTGCCTGAGGCCTCGCCCTCCCTGTTGATCGGGACCAGTGGGGCGTTCAACACCCTGGCCGCATTGGAGGATCCAGGGGCGCAATGGCACAATCCCCGTGAGGCGGATGTCCTTCCGCTGGAAACATTGCGCTCACGATGCATGGCCCTGTCCCGTTTGTCCAAGGAGGCCCTCCGTTCGACCCCTGGTGTGCATCCGGATCGGGTGCCTTACATGGCCATC
>NYTZ01000043.1 GCA_002683735.1 Flavobacteriales bacterium | reverse complement strand
TCGTGGTCGCCCAGTTCTGCCAGCTTCCGGTCGACGCAAAGGACACCGTACCCAGCCCTGTCACTTGGCCGTTGAGGTCGACCAGTTCCAGCGCCACCGCCCCGTCTTGCTCGGATGCGGTCCGGAAGTTCACGGTGTAGTCGCCTGAGTATTGGACATTGACCTCATACTCCATGTAATCGCCGGGATCGAGAAAACCGAGGTTCTGCCCCCCGCCGTTGTCCGTCGTCGACTCGACTTCAACCCCGGACTGTTGACTGAAACCCTCAGCCTCAATCCATCCCGGAATGGCGTAGCGGAAGTCCAGGTCATTGTAGACGTCCTCCAAGGCAAATGCAGCCAGCACACCGCCATCCGGCGCTTGAATCTGGTTCCCTGCGTAGGACAGGGTCAGGTTCATCGTGGCATCCATGTTCTCAGACACTTCAAACAACAGCGAACGCTCGTTCTGTGGATCTGTGGATGCGGAAATCAAGGTCAGCGCTTCCCCATCGTCCTGCAGCGTGAACGTCCCCGGCCCTTCAACGAAAGGAAGCTGAATGGGCTTGTTCAGGGTCAAGCGGATGTGGTTGGCATCCTCCGTCTTTGCATTGACGAAGCCCATGCCCACCTCGGAAGCCGGCGTTCCCGTTGAAACGAAGTTCAGATGGCTGATTTCGAACCCGCCTTGATCGGCGTAAAAGGTGAGGCCTGCTGGACCTTCCTCAAGGAACACGTCCTCGATGGTCACCGTCTGCCAACCGCCGGCCACCCCGAAAGTGGTGAACTCCACGTAGGGCGACACATCGGCACCATCCACCTCGAAGTGGACCAGGCCCGCTGTCTCTCCCACGGAAACCCGCATCTTGATGTCATACAGCCCCCCGGAGGTCACGTCCACCGTGTATTTCATCCACTCGTCGGACGCCAGCCAGCTCACTTTGTAGCCATTGTCAAAGACGGGGTCATTCGAAAACGTGATGTCCACCCCGTCGTTGCGGTACTGCCACCCCGAATTCCACTCGGTGTAGTTGCCGGTNGACACATGGTAATTGGCCACCTGTACGTCGCCGTAGGCCGACCCGACCACACCCATNTCGAAGTCCGTCGCGTGGACAACGCCCGGCACTGCGTGCATTTCCCCACCGTAGGGNATGGTCTCGTCGGACTGCACCTGGCGGAACATGGCGTCGGCCACATCTGGCTGGAACCGGCAGTTCTCGAATTTGAGCTTCTCCGTCAGGTCCATCAAAATGGCGGTGGCCTCTTCGGCAGACGGCGCTGCGGCGCTGCCACTCCAATAATCCAGCAAGTCCTGATACCCATCAGTCTTCTCGATGGCGAGGCACCCAGAGATGCTGGCCACCTTCTTCAGCGGCCACCAAGCCCATCCGATGTTGAGCTCCTCGAGGAGGTGGATAGCGTCGCGAAACCAGACGTTGGAGTTCTCGCCACTCTCCCCGAGATACAGGGGCACATTGTGCGCGTCGCGAATGCTGGTNGCAAAGCCCATGGAGCCCACGTCGTTGATGCTCCAGTACTTGTGGGGGGAGTAGACCAACTGGTCATCCCACGGCGGGGTCAAGCCCGTGAAGTCATTGGCCCACCAATTGCCTTCCACGAAAATGATATGGTCCGGATCCACGGAACGGATGCTGTCGGTGCACTGCTCATAGAGGTTGCGCAGGGCCGTTCCGTTGGGCAGGTCCCAATTGGGCTCGTTGAGCAAATCGTAGCCAGCCACCCAGTCCTCGTCAACGTAAATCTCTGCGAGCCGCTTCCACAGCGAGGCCATCTTGTTGCGNTTCTCCACGCTCTCCCAGAGCGAGGGCTTGGAGGGGTCGTAGTCAGAAATGGCCGCATCGTAGCCTTGTCCGCCGGGCGCAGCGTGCAGGTCGAGAATCACGTACATCTCGTTCTGCTTGCACCAGGAAACCACGCTGTCGGTGAGCTCAAATCCAATCTCCAGCCACGTGTTCTCGCCAGGAACGGGCTCTTCCTCGATCGGCAAGGTGAACAGGTTGTAGTGCATCGGCAGGCGAACCGAGTTGAATCCCCACGCCTTCATCGCATCGATGTCCGCCTTGGTGCAATGGTTTTGCAACCAGGCGTCGTAGAAGTCCTGTGTGGCCTCTTCTCCGATGAGCTGCTCAATGATGGCCCGAATCTCGTGCTGGGGGTTTGCAAAGCCGGCCGTTTGCAGCATGTAGCCCTCCTGAACCATCCATCCGCCGAGGCCCATTCCGCGCAACAGTACGTTCTCCCCATTCTCGTTGACGACAGCCGGGCCGTCCGTAGACAACCGGTGTTGGGCATCCAGCATCCATGGCGTGAAACACAGGAGCGTCAGCAAAAAACCCAGGTGGACACCTCCACAAGCAATTCGGTACATGGTGTGCAAAATACACCATCCGTGGGGCCAAGGTCATCCTGCGTCCGGCGAATCGTTCCCATCAGTTCGGACAGCACATCAAGGGGNATGGAGCACTGAGACCGTCCTCGAAGCCACTTCAGGTCGCGTATTTTCGTCCCATGCCAGGCCTGTCTGTTTTCAAACCCTTTCCTGCCCTTCTGTTCATCGGCGCCTTGGCCCTCTTCGCCAGCCAATGCCGCCCGGAAGAGAGACCTCCCGTGGTGCCGGAAATCCGGTTCCCTGTCGACATCAGCAAGGATGAAACCGCAGCCAACAGCACCTTCGAATTTCCCCTCGTGCTGAACCAGANCACCAGCCGGGACATCATGGTGCACTACGAGACCCGGGAACTCACCGCGCTCGAAGGCGAGGACTACATCCCGGTGACCGACTCCCTGGTGATTCCNNCCGGTACAGCGTCCGCCTCCATTTTCGTGGACATCGTGGTGGATGACTACATGGANGAAGACGAGCAGTTCCGCGTGGTCCTCACGGGATCATCCAACGCCACCCTCGCCGGGGGCATCCAGGAGGCCATCGGCACGATCCGCAACGACGACTCCCTCTTCCCCATCTCCAACCAAGGCTACATGTCCGCTTCGAGCTACCCGGGCAAGACGCTGGTATGGTCAGATGAATTCGATGCCGGCCCCATCAACCCATCCAACTGGACCTATGACCTCGGGGCCAACGGCTGGGGCAACCAGGAGTTGCAGAACTACACGAGCAACGGCGAAAACTCCTATGTCGANGACGGGCACCTGTTCATCGTCGCCCGCGACGAAGGCACCCATTACACCTCCGCCCGCATGAAGTCCATCGGGCTCCAGGAATTCCAATTCGGGCGCATCGATGTCCGCGCCATCCTGCCCAAGGGACAAGGCATCTGGCCAGCCATCTGGATGCTCGGCGCCAATTTCCCCACCTCCGGTTGGCCCGCATGTGGAGAGATCGACATCATGGAGCTCATCGGCAGCTCACCGAACACCGTCCACGGGACCATTCACTATGGAGCGGATTGGACCCAACACAACTACACGGGAAACGGCACGAGCATTCCTTGGACCGAGACCTTCTCGGACGAATTCCACGTCTTCTCCATCGATTGGACCCCCGACGGCATCACATGGCTGCTCGATGACCAGCCGTTCTACTCAGTCGACAACACCGTAACGGGAAGCCATCCCTACCCGTTCAACAACCCCTTCTTCTTCATCATGAACATCGCGGTGGGCGGCCAGTGGCCGGGCTATCCCGACGACACCACCGAATTCCCGCAGTTCATGGCCGTGGACTACGTCCGCGTCTTCCAGTGAGCACCGAGGGCCTTCCGCANTCAGTCGAGGTCGATGGCCGTGGAAGTGTACAATCCGAAACAGCCGTAGCCGCTGCTCACGTTGCTGTAGGCGAGAATCGGCTCGGAGAAGAACAGACCGCCCCCTCCATTGCGGATCTCATCCAGCCGGCGGTAGAAGAGCACCATCTCCGGCGACAAGGCCACCAGTTCTAAGCGNGGTGCGGACTCCAAGGCCTCCTCAAGATTCTCTCCCCAGATCTCCTGCTGCACCTCGAAGGGCAAGGACTCCAGTGCCTGTGTGCCGGGCACGTCCTGAATGACGAACCCATTGAGCGACTCGCTCCACACCGTCCTCGGGTCGTCTTCGATGAGCGATTCCAGCCAGATCACCTGGCCCGACTCCCAGGAATCCTCATCGTCGAAATCCTTCCGGGCCGACCGCAGCAAAAACAGGTCGTCGACCCCTGCCCGGTCCGGCAGGGTCAGCCGAAACTCAAAGGACCGGAAGCCGTAATTCCAATAAGGATCCCACGAAAAAGTCGAATCCACCACGGACCACTCTGCGGCGTAGGCATAGCTGCCGATGGAGTCGATGACCGGCGGAAACATCTGGACCGCGGTCGCCGGCTCGTAACCAGGCGCCTCCACGGTGAGGGTCCACGTGCCCAATTCNAGGTCCACATTGGTCAGGGCGTGCCCCCGGTGCTGCACCCAATCGTCCTGTCCGCCCCAGGACACCACGGTGCCCGACGAGTGGGTTAGCGTGTACTCGGCATCCATGACCTCCTGACTTCCTGCGGAATCGAGAATGCCCGCTGAAACATGGGTTCGGGCTACCAGAGAGTCCGCCTGCGGCCGGGCGAGGAAGGTCACAGCCAGTTCCGGCGTGTGATCGGGAAACTGGATTTCGCGGACCACTCCTTCGGACAGCTTCTCACACCCGGCCAGAGATGCGAGCATCGCGCAGCCGAAGACGACCGGACAGAGAACATTCAGAATTCGATGCGCCATGCGATGGAAGGAATGATGGGGAAAATGCCGTATTCGCGAATAACCCTCGAGCCATCCTCATTGACGTCCACGAGCGAGAAGAAGGGATTCAGGTTGTTGTAGACGTTGTACACGCTGATGATTGTCGAACGCAAATAGCGCTTCTTCTCCTTCCGGATGGTGAGCGCCACATCGGCCCGGTGGTANGGGCTCTGGCGGTAGCTGTTCTTTTCGCCCGGCACCTCGACAGTGATGCCATCCAGATCGGGATTGATCCCGGTGAAATCCACCGGGGCAAAGGTGCGGAACACCGATTCAGGCAGGGTCAACGCCCGTCCAGTGCCATAGACCCAAGTGGTCGACAGGTCGACCCGGTCCGAGAACGTATGCATCACGACTACAGATGCGTCGTGCCGGCGGTCGTAGGTATATGGAAACGGATTGCCGCTGTTGATCTCGTCAAACTGGCGGGTGGCCCAACTCAGCGTATACCCCAGCCAGCCGGTGGTCCGCCCCTGCTTCTTCTGAAAGAGGAATTCGAATCCATAGGCGTCTCCCACCCCTTGCGTCACCTGGTCCTCCCACGACGCATTAAAGGTGTTGGCGAAGCTNGCTCCCTCGCGGTAGCTGATTAGGCCCGTCATCGCCTTGTGGTAGGCCTCGATGCTNCATTCGACACCTCCATAAGTCTTCGCCCAGCCAAAGGCCCACTGCTCGCTGGTCTGCGGCGTGACCTGGTCGGTGGCCGGGACCCAGAGGTCGGTGGGGAGCGACAGCCCCTCGTTGGTCAGCAAGTGGACGAATTGATTCATCCGCGCATAGGAGGCCTTGATGGCACTGCCATCGGGCAGGCGGTAATTCAGGGATGCCCGCGGTTGAAGCGAAGCGAAATCCGTTCCGTTGACGCGGAGCAGGGCCGCGTGCAATCCCAAGTTGGCCTTGAGGTTGGGGTGCAACCGCATCTCGTCCTCGATGAACAGGAAATGCTCGTCGGACCCAACCTCCTCAGCGCCGAGGGTCGTATCAATGGCGCTGAGGTTGCCCTCGAATTCGGCCTGAAACGTGGTGGCCCCAGGGTTGAACGTATGTAGCGTGACGTTGGCCCCGAAGCGCAAGCTGTGGCGGTTATTGAGCGCGTACAGGAAGTCCATCCGCGCACCGAGGTCGACGATGCCGCTCTGGTACAGGCTCGCCAGCCGGGAGGTACTGGAATCGCCCACCGTCCCGATAGACTCTCGGAATTCGATGCCCGTGTTGAATTCGTATTGGCTTCGGGTCAGGGTGACGTTGGAGAACAGCTTCGGCCCCCACTCGTGGTTCCACCGCAGGGCAGCCACCCGGTTGCGCCAATCGAGGCCGAAGTCGATGAAGGAACTGCTCTCCCCGAAGTTCTCAGTGGACTCGAATCCGAAGTCGTCGGTGCCGTCAAACAAGCTCAAGTACACTCGGTCCCGCTGGCCGATGCGCCAATTGAGTTTGCCGTTGAGGTCATGGAAGAAATACCGCGGCTTGGTCTGGATGTTGGGGTCCTTGTTGTTGACGCCATTGATGATGGGCCGGGTCAGGACATCNAGGTAGGTCCGGCGTCCGCTGATCATGAACGAGGCCTTGTCCTTGAGGATGGGGCCCTCGATCATGAGTTTGGACGCGAGCAGGGAAACGTTGACCGTGCCATGGGTCTCGCGCAGGTTGCCGTCCTTCATCTGCACCTCCACCACGGATGAGAGGCGCCCGCCGAACCGGGCCGGGAAACCACCCTTGGTGATGGACATCTTCTTGACCGCGTCCGCATTAAAGACCGAAAAGAAGCCGAACAGGTGGCTGACGCTGTAGAGCGGCACCCCGTCGAGCACGATCAGGTTCTGGTCGGGACTGCCGCCCCGGACGTACAAGCCGGAGGTGCCTTCCCCGCCGGATTGCACGCCGGGCATGAGCTGGAGCGTCTTGAGCAGATCCACCTCACCGCCGATGGCCGGCAGCTTTCGCACTTGGTCCATCGGGATCTCCACCCGCGACATCTGGACCGCGTCTTCGATGCGCTCCCCGTCGCTGCGCACCACCGCCTCCTGCAAAGCNACACCGGACTGAAGCGAAACGTCGAGGCGGGNGTCGGCGGTCAGGTCCACCTCCAGCGTCTGGGCGGTGTACCCGATGTACGACACCGTCAGCTTGTGCTTGCCCTGCGGCAGGGCGAGGGAATAGAATCCGAAAGCGTTCGTCCCTGCTCCGACCGACTCCGCAGCGCACCAGAGCGTGGCCCCGGGCAACATTTCACCGCTGGCCGCATCCTGCACATAACCATTGAGTTGAACCGATTGGGCCTGAAGGAACATCGCGTGAACGAGCAAGCAGACCAACACCGAACATCGCCAGAGCATGGCGTCAAAGCTAGCCCGNCTCCCTTCCCCCGGACGGCCTCCGCGCCACTTTAACGGTTGTGACATCCGTCANTGGGTTCGCCACCCTGAATGCTTAAACTCGTCGGGTCCAACGCNCACNCCCCCATGTCCCCTTCTCCCAACGCGAAGGCGCCGTCCCTTGGCGCCACGGCTGACCGCATCAGCCAGCTCGACGTCCTCCGTGGCGTTGCCCTGCTGGGAATCCTGGTCATGAACATGATCTCCTTCGGCCTGCCCGGGGTCCATTACCTCAACCCCACGGCCGAAGGCCCACTGGAAGGGCTGGACNACATCGCGTTCCTCCTCTCCGAGGTCTTCGCCAGCGAGAAATTCATGGGCCTGTTTTCGGTCCTCTTCGGCGCCGGGGTGGTGCTGTTCACCGACCGCATCCGGAGCAAGGGTAAATCCGAAGTCGCATGGCATTACCGCCGGAATTTCTGGCTGCTGCTGTTCGGCCTCGCCCACGCNTACCTTCTCTGGAGCGGGGACATNCTNGTGACNTATGCCGTCTGCTCGCTCTGGCTCTTCCTCTTTCGCGGGTGGTCCGTCCGGGGGCTGCTCATCGCGGCCGGCACGTTCCTCGGGCTGCTGATGGCGACCAACGTCTTTCTCGGACTGTCCATGCCCTACTGGGAGCCCGGGGATGTCGACGGACTCCGCGCCTTCTGGACCCCCGACGCCGCGAGCATCGCCCGAGAAGTTGGCGCCTTCCGCGGATCCTGGTGGGAGCAGATGTCCGAACGCATTCCGAATTCCTTCGCCTTCCAAACGGACCTGATGCCCTTCACCGCAGCCCGCGCCACGGGCATGATGTTGCTCGGCATGGCGCTCTACAAGGCCGGCGTGCTCACCGGCAGGCGGGACCGCCGATGGAATGGGCGCCTCGCCCTCATCGGACTGGCCCTCGGCACACTGATCAGCGGCTTCGGCGTCTGGCAAAACGAGCGCGCCGGGTGGACCATCGGGTACAGTTTCTTCCAAGGCGGCCAATTCCGAACCCTCGGCATGGTGCCGCTGGTGCTCGGCTACATCGGGGCCATCCTCTGGTTGTGCGAAGGCCGATTGGGCGCCTGGATAGAATGTCGTCTGGCGCCGGTGGGCCGGATGGCGTTGACCAACTACCTCACGCAGACCCTGCTGGCCACCGCCGTCATGTATGGCCACGGCCTCGGGTGGTTCGCCACGATGGGCCGCGCCGAACTTTGGCTTGTCATCCTGCCCATCTGGGGGCTGCAGATTGCATGGTCCTCCTGGTGGATGGCGCGCTTTCGCTTCGGTCCCTTCGAATGGCTCTGGCGCACGGCGACCTACTGGAAGGCCCAGCCCATGCGCCGTTGATCACTCCGGGAATTGCAGACCGCGAACCTACCTTTCCCGAATGGAAGGTGTGCGCAATGTGGCGGTGATCGGAGGTGGCGCAGCGGGCTTCTTTGCGGCCATTTCGGCGGCCCACCATCACCCTGAGGCCCGCGTCGTTCTTTTCGAGAAGACCGGCAAACTCCTGTCCAAGGTCAAGGTCAGTGGTGGCGGGCGGTGCAACGTCACCCACGCCTGCTTCTCCCCCAGCGCCTTCGCCAAGCATTACCCCCGCGGAGGACGCCAATTGAAGAAAGCCTTCGGCACCTTCAGCGCCCAAGACACCATCGACTGGTTCACCGAGCGCGGCGTCCCACTCAAGACCGAGGACGACGGCCGCATGTTTCCCGTGGCCAATACCTCCCAGGCCGTCATCGATTGCCTGCTCGGCGAAGCCCACAAAACCGGCATCGACATTTGAATGAAGGCTCCAATCCAGTCCATCCAACCGCTGGACAGCGGCGGGTTTGACCTCCACGGCGAGCGGTTCGACCGGGTCATCGTCGCCACTGGCGGCAACCCCAAGGCCACCGGCTTCGATTGGCTGGTCGCCCTCGGCCATACCATCAGTACTCCGGTGCCTTCGCTGTTCACCTTCAACATGCCGGGCGAGACCATCACCGAGCGCATGGGCCTGGTCGTGAAAGGCGCCATCGTCCGCATCCAAGGAACCAAGCTCGCCCACCAAGGTCCAGTGCTCATCACCCACTGGGGCATGAGTGGCCCAGCCGTCCTCAAACTCTCCGCTTGGGGCGCGCGCGACCTGGCCGAGCGCGAATACGGATTTACCATCCAAGTCAACTGGATCGGCGTGACCAACGAGGCCGAGGTCACCACCCAATTGGAGGAGTTCCTACCGGGCATGCTCAAGAAGAAAATGGCCAACGCTTGCCCCTTCGAATTGCCCAAGAACTTCTGGATTCACGCCCTGGAAAAAGCCGGCATCGACCC
>NYTZ01000042.1 GCA_002683735.1 Flavobacteriales bacterium | reverse complement strand
GTCAGAAAAGAGAAGAGCACTAGAACGAAGACCACTTGAAAGATAGGCAAAGTCAGACGACGGCGAAAAACTATCTCATGCTGATGTCTGACGCCTTCGAAGAAAAATGAAAATGGCAAAAGTTGTTCAAATAGAACAATGTTCTTTGCGAACTCGTATGAGGTGGCTCTTATCTGTTCTCGCGAACAAGATATCACGCCAAAGTGCTTGCGCAAAGGGGAATGAATCCGGACGACAATTCCCATCCAAACCGTTCTGTTTACCGAGGAAGACCGCCGGAAAATGTTGAATCACCTGTCTGGTAGCATAGGTTTGACTTACCTGCCTGATTTCCAGCAATGGACCAGGGGTTCAAAAATAGTGGAAAATGCGAACGAGCTTCAAGATGAAGACATCGATCACATGACACCAATATGTAGTATATTATGTACAACACTCCAAAGCCGGAACGACCCCACTGAACATACATTTTTCACATCGCAATATGATATTCATCGCCAGAGCTGTCTTGCCCTAGCTCTGGTGAGTCTGGTCGGAAAAGCATTACAGAGGAAGATGCTGTAGATCCTCGAACACGCAAGCTGTCAATACAACTTGTTGGGACGTGTGTCACTCATCACATATAGAAATAGCAGCTCGGTAACTGCTGGACTCGACGCAAAACTGGCCATGCATATGGCGTCCCTATGTGAGACCCATATTTGAGCCTAATAGCTCATGTAGCACGTCCCCGATGCCTCGAATGCCGCCGAAGCCCGAGGCTCCAGTGGGCAGTGATCGAGAATTGATTTCGACGTTGCAAACATCATTGCGCTGATTCTTTCATCAGCGAGACGAGCGCGGCCTCCGCGTCAACCTTCTTGGCGGAAACGAATGCCGCAAGCTCGTGCCGGATGCTCTGCATTCGTTTGAGGTGGAAAGTCTTTCCCCGTGTAGCGCCGACGCTTCCGTTCAGCAAGATCGCGAAAGTCCGATGCCACACCTCATCGACATCGTCGACCCCAAACAATTTGCCGTCTTGTGTCTTGTACCGACTTCGAGGGAGCATATGACAACGAACGCCTTCGATGTCAGTAGGGATGGCCTTCATCTCTTCGATCGCCTTGTAGCCAAAAAGAAGGCCGAATGCGATCGCTGCAACCCCGTACATGTCGATCTGATACATGAACGGGCGAAGCGGAGGGATCATTTCGGGGCAGCAATACTGGTCTTCGTTGACTTTGTGCCCGGACTTGAAACGGCAAGGCTGCACCTCCAGATCAATCGCACGCGCGAGATCGATGCCAACGACCCTCACCGGCAGCCCGAGATTTGACCCGCAATTTTGCGCGTCCTGCGTTTCAGCCGGGACCAAGAGGAAATTATCGGGCTTCACATCGGCATGGAGGAAGCCAAGCTTGTGCAACTGAACAAGTGCACCGAGCGTCCCATGCACGATGGCAGCTGCGGCCGCCTCACCGCAATCCAAGAAATGCAAGAGCGAAACCGCCGCAGGCGCCGTAGGCATTAGAACGATCGCTGTATGGTATCCATAGCTTGCCCGTTCCGAAGCAAAACACTCCGTCGCCAGGAACCAATCGAGCAGCATGCTGCAAGACTTGGCGCGGTGCCGGAGAGCGCAGGCCACCGCGAACTCGTTTTTCGCGTCGCTGAGCTTCACCAACGGCTCCTGACCCTTCCTGTATCGCGTACGGTGTACCTTCATCGCCAGGAACTTTCCATCTGCACCACGCGCCTTGAAAACTCTTGCCAAGCCTTCGCCAAGTTGCTCTTGCACGATAAATTGCCTTCCAAGCAAACGAACTGATCCCATCATTCCAGTAATTTTCGGCAAAGACTCGGTCACCGGGTGCAACCCCTCAAGGCCGTCCAGATCTGGCAACCGCTCGAAAGGATCCACCACCGCAGTCAACCGAGGAGAACTCGGGGCGCCCCTCTTGCTCGCTTCCAAAGCTTCGCAAGCGGCCATGTAGGTCGCCTTGCGCTGCGGTGAAAGCCCTTGCACGCGGCGTGCTCGGGGCGACAAGGTCCGCGCGGACGGGGCAGCCGCGGGTGACGAAAGACGAGCCCGTTTCGGAGTTTGACCCTGGCGGAGAACTGCCCCCGACGCACTCGACGCCGGCTCGTTGCTGGCTCCGCGCGTCCGCGGCGTGCGGACCCCACACATCCGATTTGGGGTGCATGGAGTCGCCGCGCTGGCTTCGCGCGTCCGCCCGCGACGAACGAGCTGTTTCGGAACTGATCCGATTTCCTCCTTCGCTGCGTGGCACACCGACTCCGGAGTGACGAGTGACTCGCGCTCTTGACGACGAGCCTCCTCTTGACGACGAGCCTCCTCTTGCAATCGAGCACTGTATCGAATGCCGCATACGTCGTCGGTACCCTGCGTGTACTTGAGACCAGGTACTTCGACGTACGGGTCAAGCTCGTCTCGGCCTTCGCTTACCCGCGCCTTCCAACCGCGAGAGGGCGGATACTCCGACGTCTGGTCGCATTCCCGCGCCCATAACAAATTTCTATCGTTATCGCCGACCTCCTCCTGGATCCACCAACCACGGTGAAATTGTTGACGGCGAGTTGACGCTTTGTCTGGCCAGTTAGTCGAGCACCAGTAACAGATGTACAATTTCTTTCCTGATGCGCCGTCTTTGCGCCAAACCGGGCGGCCATGGTGCGTCAAATCGCTATCCAATGTGTATACCCCGTTCACATCCTTGAGGTCCAGTACGATAGCGCTCGCTTGGCCGGAATGGCCCCTGTAATCACTCTTCGCCCCTGATATCTGCAACGAGCGCGGCGCCGAAGCGGGAACGCCATCGGGCGGGTAGCTCTCGGAAACCACCACGGGCCGATCCGGAGACGTGGGCTCGGCCGAACATCGCCGGAGCCGGTGGCGCTTGACGCTCTCCTGCTTCGAGCGTTTCGTGTCGACGTTGCACATCGAGATCGCGTCGTCCCACGCGTCGTACAATAGGCTGGAACGCTCACCCAGTCCGCATCTCCAAAGCTGTTCTATCGCTGATGCTCTTTCTTCTGCTCCGTGATCTTGGTACATCGTCATGTACACCTGAATGAAGCGTTCGTCGTGATAGAATTCCTCGTTGAACCCGAAACATTCCAAGGCACGCTTTCTCCAACCCTCCGCTGCTTGTTGACACCTATACCCAGGCAGTCCTTCTGGGAATGGAAGTCAGAAGGCGGAAAGGAANANCCTTCGAGAGCNTTGANGACTTCCTGTCACATGTCGGACCGCCTGGGAATAGGGGTCAACAAGGAGCGGAGGGTTGGAAAAGGCGTGCCTTGGATTGTTTCGGGTACAACATGGCCTTCTATAACGACGAACGCTTCATTCAGGTGTACATTACGATGTACCAAGATGAAGGAGCAGAAGAAAGAGCATCAGCGATAGAACAGCTTTGGAGATGCGGACTGGGTCAGCGTTCCAGCCTATTGTACGACGCGTGGGACGACGCGATCTCGATGTGCAACGTCGACACGAAACGCTCGAAGCAGGAGAGCGTCAAGCGCCACCGGCTCCGGCGATGTTCGGCCGAGCCCACGTCTCCGGATCGGCCCGTAGTGGTTTCCGAGAGCCACCCGCCCGATGGCGTTCCCGCTTCGGCGCCGCGCTCGTTGCAGATATCGGGGGCGAAGAGTGATTACAGGGGCCATTCCGGCCCAGCGAGCGCGATCGTACTGGACCTCAAACATGTGAACGGGGTATACACATTGGATAGCGATTTGACGCACCATGGCCGCCCGGTTTGGCGCAAAGACGGCGCATCAGGAAAGAAATTGTACATTTGTTATTGGTGCTCGACTAATTGGCCAGACAAAGCGTCAACTCGCCGTCAACAATTTCACCGTGGTTGGTGGATCCAGGAGGAGGTCGGCGATAACGATAGAAATTTGTTATGGGCGCGGGAATGCGACCAGACGTCGGAGTATCCGCCCTCTCGCGGTTGGACGGCGCGGGTAAGTGAAGGCCGAGACGAGCTTGAACCGTACGTCGAAGTACCTGGTCTCAAGTGCACGCAGGGTACCGACGACGTATGCGGCATTCGATACAGTGCTCGATTGCAAGAGGAGGCTCGTCGTCAAGAGGAGGCTCGTCGTCAAGAGCGCGAGTCACTCGTCACTCCGGAGTCGGTGTGCCACGCAGCGAAGGAGGAAATCGGATCAGTTCCGAAACAGCTCGTTCGTCGAGGGCGGACGCGCGAAGCCAGCGCGGCGACTCCATGCACCCCAAATCGGATGTGTGGGGTCCGCACGCCGCGGACGCGCGGAGCCAGCAACGAGCCGTCGTCGAGTGCGTCGGGGGCAGTTCTCCGCCAGGGTCAAACTCCGAAACGGGCTCGTCTTTCGTCACCCGCGGCTGCCCCGTCTGCGCGGACCTTGTCGCCCCGAGCACGCCGCGTGCAAGGGCTTTCACCGCAGCGCAAGGCGACCTACATGGCCGCTTGCGAAGCTTTGGAAGCGAGCAAGAGGGGCGCCCCGAGTTCTCCTCGGTTGACTGCGGTGGTGGATCCTTTCGAGCGGTTGCCAGATCTGGACGGCCTTGAGGGGTTGCACCCGGTGACCGAGTCCTTGCCGAAAATTACTGGAATGATGGGATCAGTTCGTTTGCTTGGAAGGCAATTTATCGTGCAAGAGCAACTTGGCGAAGGCTTGGCAAGAGTTTTCAAGGCGCGTGGTGCAGATGGAAAGTTCCTGGCGATGAAGGTACACCGTACGCGATACAGGAAGGGTCAGGAGCCGTTGGTGAAGCTCAGCGACGCGAAAAACGAGTTCGCGGTGGCCTGCGCTCTCCGGCACCGCGCCAAGTCTTGCAGCATGCTGCTCGATTGGTTCCTGGCGACGGAGTGTTTTGCTTCGGAACGGGCAAGCTATGGATACCATACAGCGATCGTTCTAATGCCTACGGCGCCTGCGGCGGTTTCGCTCTTGCATTTCTTGGATTGCGGTGAGGCGGCCGCAGCTGCCATCGTGCATGGGACGCTCGGTGCACTTGTTCAGTTGCACAAGCTTGGCTTCCTCCATGCCGATGTGAAGCCCGATAATTTCCTCTTGGTCCCGGCTGAAACGCAGGACGCGCAAAATTGCGGGTCAAATCTCGGGCTGCCGGTGAGGGTCGTTGGCATCGATCTCGCGCGTGCGATTGATCTGGAGGTGCAGCCTTGCCGTTTCAAGTCCGGGCACAAAGTCAACGAAGACCAGTATTGCTGCCCCGAAATGATCCCTCCGCTTCGCCCGTTCATGTATCAGATCGACATGTACGGGGTTGCAGCGATCGCATTCGGCCTTCTTTTTGGCTACAAGGCGATCGAAGAGATGAAGGCCATCCCTACTGACATCGAAGGCGTTCGTTGTCATATGCTCCCTCGAAGTCGGTACAAGACACAAGACGGCAAATTGTTTGGGGTCGACGATGTCGATGAGGTGTGGCATCGGACTTTCGCGATCTTGCTGAACGGAAGCGTCGGCGCTACACGGGGAGAGACTTTCCACCTCAAACAAGTGCAGAGCATCCGGCACGAGCTCGCGGCATTCGTTTCCGCCAAGAAGGTTGACGCGGAGGCCGCGCTCGTCTCGCTGATGAAAGAATCAGCGCAATGATGTTTGCAACGTCGAAATCAATTCTCGATCACTGCCCACTGGAGCCTCGGGCTTCGGCGGCATTCGAGGCATCGGGGACGTGCTACATGAGCTATTAGGCTCAAATATGGGTCTCACATAGGGACTCCATATGCATGGCCAGTTTTGCGTCGAGTCCAGCAGTTACCGAGCTGCTATTTCTATATGTGATGAGTGACACACGTCCCAACAAGTTGTATTGACAGCTTGCGTGTTCGAGGATCTACAGCATCTTCCTCTGTAATGCTTTTCCGACCAGACTCACCAGAGCTAGGGCAAGACAGCTCTGGCGATGAATATCATATTGCGATGTGAAAAATGTATGTTCAGTGGGGTCGTTCCGGCTTTGGAGTGTTGTACATAATATACTACATATTGGTTTCATGTGATCGATGTCTTCATCTTGAAGCTCGTTCGCATTTTCCACTATTTTTGAACCCCTGGTCCATTGCTGGAAATCAGGCAGGTAAGTCAAACCTATGCTACCAGACAGGTGATTCAACATTTTCCGGCGGTCTTCCTCGGTAAACAGAACGGTTTGGATGGGAATTGTCGTCCGGATTCATTCCCCTTTGCGCAAGCACTTTGGCGTGATATCTTGTTCGCGAGAACAGATAAGAGCCACCTCATACGAGTTCGCAAAGAACATTGTTCTATTTGAACAACTTTTGCCATTTTCATTTTTCTTCGAAGGCGTCAGACATCAGCATGAGATAGTTTTTCGCCGTCGTCTGACTTTGCCTATCTTTCAAGTGGTCTTCGTTCTAGTGCTCTTCTCTTTTCTGACGGGATCGCTTCTATATTCTCTGAAAAAAAAA
>NYTZ01000041.1 GCA_002683735.1 Flavobacteriales bacterium | reverse complement strand
ACTCGGGCAGGGCTTCGATGAGGGTCAAGGCTTCCACCATGACCATCATGCCCATATCGACACATCGGGTGGCCAGCGCTTTCAGGTGCCCTTCGGCGGTGCCCCCGCATTCCCATAGGCAACCCAAAAGTGCTGGAAGCTGGTCTGCATGTTCGGGCTCCAACGCTGCCGTCAGCAAAGCCTGACCGGCGCCTTCCAGCTTCAGTCCCCGCAGGATGTCGTCCACTTGTCGCTGGATGTCCACCTCCTCGCTGTTGCCGCGGAGCCGAACCAGTTCAGCCACGGTGCTGACATCCCCTTCCTCTTTGACCCGTTTAAGGGCTGCGTCCCGCATTTCCGAAACCGGAGAATGCAGAGACGCATGCAATTCAGCCAAAGCCTTGGCTCGCTTCTCTTCCATGGGGCAAAGTTAGCGGGACCACTGCCGGCCCCAAGCCGACAACTCTGCCAGCATCATCGCCGTTGCCCCCCAGATGAAAGGCACCCTGGGTAAAGCAAACCCAGGAGCATGAATGGTGAAACCCTGGCCCCCTCCAGCGTGGACCTTTTGAACAGTGCGTCGGCCCGAGTCCATCACATCCAAGAGGGCCACGCGATGCACCCTGGCCACTTCCAACGGGTCCGGATTCAGCGCGTCAGGCAGGCAAACAGGCGCAACAAATGGGCGGACCACAAATCGGCTCGGCGCCACGTGCACTTCAGTCAGGGCCACTGGCTGATGGAGCGGGACCACATCCGAACCCAGCCCCAACTCCTCCCTCCATTCCCTGAGGGCGCAGTCCAACAGACTCTCCCCTGCCTCCCTGCGGCCGCCGGGCAACGCCATCTGTCCCCCATGGACACCGCCGCCCAACGTGCGTTCAATCATGGCGAACCGGCCGTCCGGCTCGATGCCGATGAAGACCGATGCTTCCCGAAAGTCTTTTCCCACCGTTCCATGCTCGCGCGCTGCGCGGGCAGAAGTCCGCCCAAACGGCATCAAATCGAGGTGAGCCTCCTCACCGGGAAGCGGATGCCCAGCCCGTAACCAAGCCTCCCATTCGATTTGCTGTGCGTTGTTTTCAGCCATTCCATGAAGCGCCATCCACAAAGGCCCTTTGCCGATGACAGAGGCGCTAATTTCGAACGTCCATGTTGCAATTGGGTTCGGAATTGTGGTTTCCGCCACCGGAACATTTCGGGGAGGATGGTTTGGTGGCCATTGGCGGCGACCTGTCGCCTGCCCGGCTACTCCTCGCCTACGAACGGGGCATCTTCCCCTGGTCCGCTCCAGAAGACCCTTTGCTGTGGTGGTGCCCAGACCCCCGGGCCGTAGTGCCAACCGATGAAGTGAAGGTGTCTAAAAGTATGCGCAACGTGCTGAACCAAGGCCGCTTCACAGTCACGTTCGACGAGGACTTCCAAGGCGTGATGGAAGGGTGTGGTGACCGACCGGAAGAAGGCACGTGGATCACCGATGATTTCATCGAGGCCTATTGCGGTCTGCACGACCTCGGATTCGCGCACAGTGTGGAGACTTGGAATGCGCGAGGTGAACTTGTCGGCGGCCTTTACGGCGTCTCATTGGGCGCCATCTTTTTTGGAGAATCCATGTTTGCCCGAGAGTCCAATGCGAGTAAAACGGCATTCATCACCCTCGCTCGACAACTGGCACGCTGGAACATTCCGTGGATGGATTGCCAGATCATGAACCCCCACCTCGAGTCACTGGGCGCGCGCATGATGCCCCGGGTCGAATTCCTGAGGGTTCTCGAGCAAGCTTTGAACGCCGAGACGAAAAGGGGTCGCTGGCCATCCGATTCGGTGCGGACATGAGCCGAATGGAATGGATCAATGCCTGGGTTTTATGGCAATTTCGGCGCGCACGAGGTTGGCGCNTNGAGGGTCCCTTCCCCCACTTCAAGTGCAGTGCGCTGCTCCTTTGCGGCCCGGGGTTGCCCCCTGAGAGTGAATGGGGGCGGCACCTTCGCGTATTCAAGCAATACGGCACCTCCACACCAAAAGGTGCCGGTGCGCTTCAAACAGCGACTTTGGCTCAAGCGATGACCCGCATGCAATTGCTGGAGCTGCTGAGTTGGGCACAACAGGAGCAAATCGACTTGCACTTGGTCCAGCGGTCTTGTCGCCACCGCAGAATCCGGTGCAATTCCGGCTTCAAAGTCGGCCAACATCCTGACCGCGTCGCGGATTATGTGGAGCGAATCTTCAGCTACTCAGGAGGTTGCGAAGATGTCAACAGCACGTTTCCACAAGGTGAACAAGTTGTCCATATCTGACTCGGGAAAAACTTCGATTTCGCAGATGTTCGGCCCTTCTTTGTCGGTGTCAGCCTGCGAGCTACTCAACAACCAAACCTCCTGCCCATGGACAAGCACGACCTCATGATTCTCGACATCGTTCAACAGCACAAACGAGAGCAGCAGGAGCACATTCGCCTCGCCGTGCTCGAGCGGAATTTCTGGAAGCGGATTGAAGGGGACGTGACCCTGAGTGTTGGACAAGCNCGCATTGGAGAGCGCATCACCCGTCTNTACCTGGATGGATTGATCCAGAACAAAAATGGCTACATGCTGACCAAGAAGGGCCGTGAAGCCTTGAGCCAAGAAACCGAGCGCCTGGTTCACGTGGCTTGAAGACTCAGCCTTCCGCACAGAAAAGGCCACCCATTGGGTGGCCTTTTCTGTGAATGCACCGGACGTTTAGACCGGATGCACGATCAGTTTTCTTCGAGAATCTCCAGCTTGGGATACTTCTCGCGCCAGAAATCCAACTTACTCGGGTCACGCACGGTAATGACGGTTCTGCCGTCGAGGCGGACTTTAATGTTGGGCTGGAGCTCCTTTGTTTTTTTCTTCTTGGCCATGGCGACTGCTTCTGTCCGTATAACAGGCAATTCCTGATTCGGTTGCAATGAAGCGCAAAGAAGCGCGCCTGCCAAGGCCTCAGAAATCAATTGTGAAACTTTCAAACGCCGTTGTTCACAGGCGCTGCGCAACGTTTGGGGGCATTATGCCGCATGGGGCCGTCCCGATCGGAATCCGAATCCGGCGATGTACGCATAGCACAATGCCGGCAAGACCAAGGCCAAAGCGAAGCCAGANGCATCGAGCAGTGCACCAAAGGCGGGCGGAATGACCGCTCCCCCNACAATGGCCGTGCACAGAATGCCACTGCCCTGTGGCTTGGCGTCCCCAAGTTGCGCGATGCCCAACGTGAAGATGGTGGGGAACATGATCGAATTGCAGAGGCCCACAGCGAGCAAGAGTAGCAGGGCCAACAACCCCGTTGCTGCCAAGCTGCTGACGACCAAAGTCACGGCAAGCATCGCGAATACGCCCAACAACAAACCTGGTTTGATCCGCTGCATCAATGCAGCTCCGATGAAGCGTCCCACCATCGCTCCTCCCCAATAGAAGGTCAGCAGCACACCCAGCTTTCCTTTGGGGTCCATGTTCACCACNGATTGACCCTTAATGGCCGCGGCTAAGCCTGCCATCCGCTCAAGCAATGGGTTCGACTCCATCAATTCGTGAACGTTGAGATGAAGGCCATAATTGACCATGTAACTGCCCAAGGCCACCTCNGCTCCCACATAGAGAAAGATGCCCAGGGCGCCTGCGCGGAGTTGGCCATTNGAGAACACGGACGCAAGGGNATACTCCCCTCCCTCGGCCGTCTCCAAGATTCGTGGAAGGGCCACCTGACTGATGATGCCGGCCAACAGGAGAAAGGCCAACGCCAACACAACAAATGGCACTTGGACTGCACCGGCCTCTGCAGCGCGATAAGCTTCCAATGCTTCCGGGGACATTGCAGCTTGTTCAGCTCCCGACATCACNGTATCCGAGAGCAGATATGTGGCGCTGATGATCGGCGCAATCGTCGTCCCCAATGAATTGAAGGCCTGAGCCAAGTTCAACCGGCTGGATGCCCCCTCCTCTGGCCCCAAGACAGAGATGTAAGGATTGGCCGCCACCTGCAGGACCGTGATGCCCGATGCCACTACGAACAGCGCCAGGAGAAACAAGATGAAGACACGGGTCGAGGCCGCAGGATAGAACATGAGACAGCCGATGGCCGCAAGCGACAACCCGATGAGGATGCCATTCTTGTACCCCATGCGCTTGATGAGGCGTCCCCCGGGAATGGAAATGACACCGTACGCCGTGAACCAAGCAAACTGAACCAGGCCTGCCTGGAGATAGGTCAGTTCAAAGACATCCTTGAGTCGGGGGATCAACGCATCCACCATGACGGTGATGAAGCCCCACATGAAAAAGAGGGACGTCACCGTGATGAACGCCCCTCGGAATTGTTGTCCGTTGGTCATGGCCACAAACTACAGCGTAAGCTTCGAATGTGACCGCCGCCCCTAAAGGACTTATCGCATGAGTTCAAACGTGCCGAGCATCTCTTCGGCATCCGTTCGGGCCCCCTTCCACTTTAGGCGGTAATTGTACATGCCCGCCGGGGCGTAGTGCTCACCGCCATTGACGTTGCCTACCCACACTTCGTCCGGATCCTCACTGAAGAAGACCATCTCTCCCCAACGGTTGTAGATGCTCAGCTCGTAGCGCGTGACTTCGGAAATGACCACCTTGAAGGCATCGTTGATGCCATCATTGTTGGGGGTAAATGCATTGGGGATGTAAATCAAGACCGGACCTTCCACCAAGGTATATGCGCTGTCCGCGCATCCCAACGGATTGGTCACCGTGAGCTGGGCATAATAATCTCCCAGGCCATCGTACTCGTGGGTGGGATGCATTTCCTCGCTGGTGGTGCCGTCCCCGAAGTCCCAATCGAAATCGCAAGTGGGGCAAGGCGGTTCAGGCGTAGCGATGAATTCGATTTCCGTATCCGTCAAGTAACTGGTGTAGAAATCGCTGTAGATGTATTGGACCTCCACGTTGATGGTCTCCGTCAGTGTCTCTCCACAGATGTCGGTCACCTCCACCGGATAGCTTGCCGACAGGCTCGGCGCCACATATTGGTTCTCACCGAAAGCGGGGATGCTGGGCCAACTGTAGACAAAACCCTCTTCCCCTCCTGTGGCAAGGGCACTCAGATTCAACGCCGATCCGCGGCAGATGGCCGTATCGCTGCTCACGGACAAGGTCATGGGAACATCGGGAATGACCAAGGTCGAAGCGGCCATGTCCTCGCCCCCACAGCCATCGATGACTTCGACCAAAATCGGAATCGTCACAAAACTCTGAACTGTGATTTGAGGATCATCTCCACCGTACGGAATGCCGCCAACGGTCCAGGAATAGCCGTATTGGCCTGCTCCGGACTCAATGGAAGCGGGAATCACCGTGTTGTCAATGCAAGACGCGTTGATGGTATCCGGAAGGTCCACCACCAGCGGCGGGTTGTCGATGACAATCGTGGTGCTCGCACTGCCTGAAGACTGACAGTTGTCCGTGACCTCCACGGCAAATGTGGTCGGCAATCCGTCTGAGTAGCTATACGTGGATTGGTCTCCGACCGGATTGAAGTTCTGGGTCCATTCATAAGTGTACACCCCACTGCCTCCAACGATGCCGGGAGAGAGAACAAACGTTTCGATGCAGGGCCCGATCAACGTGTCTGGCAACGTCACATCCAAGGGAGGGCTGACGACGATTACTTCGGTATTGACCGTCACGAACTGGCCACACCCATCGGAAACCTCAAGGGTGATGGACATGTCCTGATCTGTCGTCCAATTGAGCGTCTCCGTGAAACCCAGGAAGGAGAAGCCCTCCAGCCATCCCCAATTGTAGAAAGGCTCACCGCCCGACCAGGTCGGCGAAATGCTGAACGGAACATTGCAACTGACCTCGTATGTTGGGTCGAGCTCCACAATCAATTCGGGCACGTCAATGCTCACGTTAATCATGGCCGTTGCAGTCAAGCCACAGGCGTCCTCTACTGCCACGTGCACCTCACTGGCTGCATTCCACGTGCTCACGAAGAGGCTGTTGTTGTAGCCGAAAGCCGGCTGCCCATCCTGGAACTCCCAACTGTAGGTGTAAGGCGGGTTGCCACCCGCCGCCTCGGCGAAGACATCCGCAAATCCGTTGCAATCGAGGACGAGGTCGCCCCCCAGAATCTCCACCGTCAATTCCGGGTATTCCTCTACGATGATGTCAAACGTGCCCGGATCCTCCGGCATGCCACATGTGTCCGACACGGTCACGGTGCACTCATAATCTCCTGCAGCCGCGGGGATGTAGTTGTACGAGGCCTCATCCACACCGGGATTGCAATCCCAGTCGTAATGAAAGTTGCCATAACCACCGGTGATGATCGGCTCGAGCAGGACACTGTCCCCCACGCAGAGGGTGCTTGCATAGCCGTCCACCTCCAACGGATTCGGCTCGTCTTCAATGTCAAATTCGAAATAGCTCGTGAGTCCCCCACCGCCGACGGTGGCCTTCGCGATGCCCGCCTTCTGCAACTCCTCGGC
>NYTZ01000040.1 GCA_002683735.1 Flavobacteriales bacterium | reverse complement strand
TGGCTTGGCTACGACGACGGCGCCCGTGCCCTGCCATCCCTCGTGGACGGCCGGACGGCCGACGAGTGGCCCACCCTGGTCAACGTCTCCTTTGGGGATCAAATCCAATACCTGCTCGACCAAGACGGCGTGAGCCAAGAGGAGGTCAACGACTGCCTCACGGGCTGCGGCCTCGGCAGCCTCGGGGACATCGCCAACCTCTCGGACCGCAACTGCATCCTCGACTGCATGGGGTACACCGACCAGTGGGGACCGGCCTTCTCCGACTCCCTTTACTTCAACGCCGGCATCCCCGCCTCCATCGCCGCCAACCAAGATTTGACGGACATCGGGCAGGCCTTCAGCAACACGTGGGAACACGTTACGCGCCGCGCCGCCATGGACATGAAGCACTCCCTGAGCTTCGGCAACCAGACATCCCTCTTCGGCCGCCAGCTCGGCTACATCTTCGGCGCNCAGTANGGCCGNAACACCCGGGCCTACCANGACGGCGTCTACGCCCGNTGGGCCGCCGGCTCNATCGAAGGCACCGANTCCCTCGACGTCCAGAANTACTACACGGACNAGCGCACCAANGAGACNCACCGNTGGAATGCCCTNNTNAACNTNAGCTACAAGCTNAANGAGTTCAANAAGCTCTCCCTGATGGGCATGACCATCACGAGCGGCACCAACAGCGCCCGTTTCCANGAAGGNNTNAANCCGCGNGATGGNGANGANATCCAGCAACAGCGCACNCANCGCTACCAGACGCGCAACCTGAACACGTTNCAGNTNCGCGGCGAGCANTACCTGCCCGNCAANGANATTTCCNTNAANTGGACCGTNAGCCNNTCNGANGGNNANATGCAGACCCCNGACNTGCGCACCTTCTTCAACAACTACGTCGACAACGAGGTGGTCCTGACCGACCAAGCCGTGTTCTACGATGAGGACGGCACAGCTTACAACGCCTCCACCACAGAAGCCATCCTCGGAGAAATCGACGACCTCGTNTCCGATGGTGTCTTGTCAGGCGATTGGGCCAGCGACATTGACGGCACTCTTGCCACGCTCGAAGACGAGGGCATTGAGTTCCCGGTGGGCGACCTCACCGTTCCGACGGAGACCGAGCGGTTTTACACGATCCAGCCTTCCCGTTATCCCGCTCCCTCCCGCTACTGGCGGAGCCTAGACGAGGACAAGACCGACGTCAAGTTCCACGCCACCAAGCCCATCTTCGGCCAGTCTTCCTGGGAAGGCAAACTCAGCGCCGGCGTGAGCTATGTCCGGACCACCCGAACCCAGAGCGAGGACAAGTTCACCCTCGCAGNGCAGGGCAACCAGTTCAACGCTGTTGGCGGAGACCCCACGGCTTACTTCAACGACAGCAACCTCGTGGTCACGCCTGGGCAGAACTACATCTACTCCACCCTCGCCACCGACTTGAACAACACCGACGAGGGATCACTCGATGTGCTCGGCGCATACGCCATGGTGGATGCCAAGGTCAATGAGCGCCTGAGCGGCAACGCCGGCATTCGCTTCGAAAAAGCCGAAATGCAGATCCAGACCGGTCTGGATACCACCGACCTCACTCCGGTCCAGATTGCCAATACGCGCGGATTCCTCAGCGAAGACGACATCATGCCGTCTCTGAACATGACGTACGTGCTCGGCAAGCTCGATCCCATCGTCACCACGAACCTGCGCCTCGCCTACAGCCGCACCCTGGCCCGCCCCGTNTTCCGGGAAAAGGCGCCGTTCCGCAGCTTCGACTTCGAGACGCTGCAGGTGCTCAAGGGAAATCCCGGTCTCCAGCAGACGCGCATCGACAACTTCGACTTGCGACTCGAGCACTTCCCCAACCTCGGAGANGTGGTCTCCGCCAGCGTCTTCTACAAGCGGTTCACCGATCCCATCGAGCAGAACACCGTCCTCGAAGCCGTGAATACCGAGCTNACCTGGTCCAATCTCCCTTACGCCAACGTTTGGGGCCTCGAGATTGAGGGCCGGAAGAACTTCTCCAACTTCACCGACGCCCGGTTCCTGAGGGACTTGACCCTCTCGGGCAATGTGAGCTTCATCCGCAGCGCATCCCGCATCTGGCGTGCGGAGCTCGAAACCATCCGAGCCCAGAACCCGCTCCAGACCGAGACGCGTCCGCTCTTCGGACAAGCGCCGTACATCATCAATGGCGTCTTGAGCTACAACAACGACAGCGCCGGATTCAACGCGACCATCGCTTACAACGTTCAGGGCCCGAAGGTCTTCCTCGTGACGCTGGGTGCCCTCCCCAACGTGATGCAACAGCCGACCCCGGTGATGGACTTCAGCATGGGCAAAATGCTCGGCAACCACCTGCGTGTCGGGTTCAAAGCCCGTAATCTGCTCAATCCCCGCGACCGCAAGACGCACCTCTACAACGGCCAACTCTACGACTGGAACAGCTTCACGCGCGGCCGCACATACTCCATCAGCCTCTCCTACCGGATCTGATCATGACCCTTCGTACCCTTTCCCTCCTTTCCCTCGCGGGCCTGTCCCTCGCGGGCTGCAAGAAGTACGACGAGAACGAAAGCTTCCTTCACCTCCGCACGCCGGAGGCTCGCCTGGCGGGCACGTGGACCAGCACAGAAGTCGTCGCCAACGACCCCACAGCATCGTGGACGGACTTCATCGCCCAGGAAGGCATGGTCTTTTCCGTCACGTTCGACAAGGCGGGCACGGTGGCCATGGATGAGACGAACGGACGGACCTTTGGCGGGATCTGGTCCTTCAACGACGACAAGTCGGTACTCCACATCAGCGAATTGACCGCAGACGGCGACACCACAGGCACGATGCTGGACCTCTATTGGGAAATCTTCTCCCTCGAAGGCANCACGATGCGTGCGGTGCAGTTCCGAGAGTTCAACGGAGAGACCGTCTCCGGTCAGCCCTTCTCCCTCGCTTTCTCAAAGGCCGACTGAGCCTCAACCGAGGCCACATTTCCCAAGTCGGTTCTCCACCGTTTTTGTGGTGAAATCCCGAACGTCTGGGAGCATCTGCCCAGCGAGGGCGTTGTTGNACAAAGTGACCTAGTTGAATCCGAGGATGGAGAAGGGCTCATGGCGCTCTTGACCAGGGCCACGTTATTTGGAGGTCATGCTTCGCATTCTGACCTCCCTGTGCTTCACAGCCTTCNTGNTGTGCTCCTGTGGCGCCCCCGATGCNGCGCCGGACACCGATACTGCCGCCGCNTCCCAAACNCCGGACCGTTTGGATATCCATGGCCACCGCGGTGCGCGGGGCCTGCTGCCCGAGAATACCATCCCTGGATTCGTCTTGGCATTGCGCGAGGGGGCAGATGTGCTCGAAATGGACCTGTGCATCTCAGCCGACGGGCAGGTCATCGTGTCTCACGAGCCGTGGATGAGCCACAGCATCTGCCGGAAACCCGACGGCTCCGACATCCGTGAAGCTGAGGAGAGAAGTTTCAACCTCCACGCGATGACCGCCGGCCAGATTGCCGAATTCGACTGCGGCATGCGCGCCCACCCGGACTTTCCCGAGCAACGTCACCTGCCGGCCCACAAGCCTACCCTCGAAGAGGTGGTCCATGTGATTGAGACCGTGCCGCTGCTGGACGGCGCGCCCGTGCGCTACAACCTCGAACTCAAGTATCGCGCCGACTGGGAGCCGACATTCTGTCCTAAAGCGGCTGCCTTTGTCCGCTTGGTGATCGCAGAAGTCAACCGGTTGGGCATCGCCGAACGCTCCATCCTCCAAAGTTTCTCTGCCCCCGTGCTCGAGGCCATCCATGCGCAAGCCCCCGGCATGGCCACGGCGTGGCTGGTGGAAACGGCGGACGTGCAATTGGCCAAGCTCAGCTTTCAACCGGACGTGTACTCCCCGAAGTGGTCGCTGTTGAATGCGCAAACGGTGCACGACCTGCAATCCCGTGGGATGCAAGTCATCCCGTGGACGGTCAATGAAGGTGAAGACCTGTTTGCCGTGATGCAGATGGGCGTGGACGGCATCATCACCGACCACCCGGATCGGCTTTACGAAATGCGCTGATTCAGAGCCAAAAGGCCCGAGAGAAAGGCCATCAGGCCCTCAGCGCAGGATCTGAACGACACCGTTCTGGCGGAAGACCTCGGGCACCCGCCCTTTGCGCAGCTCGATGACGACCTCCCACATGTAGACCCCATCGATGGCGTAATAATTGCCGCTCTCCCGGGTCTTTGAACCTTCGGTGCCTTCGACCTGGCCATACCAAACGTCTTCAGGGTCTGTGGACGTGAACACCGGTCGCCCCCACCGGTCCCACACCACCACCTTGTAGCTGAAGGGCTCACAGTCCAGCACCGGCTTCCAAGCGTCGTTCTTGCCGTCGTTGTTGGGCGTGAAGGCCGTGGGAACATAAATCTCACACCCACACACCACCTGCTGGATCTGCAGGACATGGGTCATGGTGTCACACACATTGGCCACCTCCACCGCGTGCACACCACTTCGATTGAAGATTCGAATCGGCTGGAAATTGCCATCGTCCCAGCGGTAGGAGCACGGGTACACCTCGGGACCTTGCAGCACGATCAGTTCCAGAGAATCGTCCAAACACAACTCATAATCAACAGCGAGCGGAATGACGATGGAAGACGAAATGGCCACCGCCATTGAATCGACATGCTGGCAGCCACTGATCTGGCTGGTCGCCACATAATTCGCAGGCTGGTTCACTTCGATGGACGTGCCCACTTCACCGGTGCTCCACGTCACGAGGACGTCCTCCAGTCCGGTCTCAACGACCAATACATCACCCGGGCAAAGCAAGGTGTCCGCGGGCAAATCAAACACTGGCACCGGCCGGAACTCCACTTCCACCGTATCACGTGCAATGCATCCCTGCGCGGCGACTTCAGCCGTGAAAGTTCCGGTAACTGTTACCTCCAGTGTCGACGTGGTGAGGCTGTCGTTGAACACCACGTAGTCCGCCCCGGCCACCGCCCCGTCGAGCACCATCACTTCTCCTTCACACAACGTGAGGTCCGGCCCAAGGTCGAGGGCAGGCGGGGCCTGCTCGATGACGAGGATGTCATCGGTGAACGTGCATCCATCTTGGGTGGAACTCACGGTGTAAGTGCCGGGCAAGGTGGCCCAATACTGGTTGCCGGAGGCGCCGTCCTGCCATTGGTAGTTCGAGGCGCCGAATGCAGCGAACAACAGCACGCTGTCCCCTGCACAGAAGGTCGTCGTGGCCGGCAAATCCGCATTGAACGGTGTGACGACCTCGATGAAGACCTGGTCATTGGCCTGACAATCGCCAATGGCCACATTGACACTGTAGATGCCGGTATTGACCACATCGAACGTCGGGGCCACCGAGCCGTCCTGCCAAGTGCACACAGCCGTGGGATAGCCGGGATCCAATGCGAATGGTGTTCCGGGACACAGCACTTGGTCGACCCCAAGGTCCAGTGTGTTCAGCGGGCTTGCTGTGACGTCAATCGCGTCCGTGGTCGTGCAACCGTTGAGTTCAGCCGTCACCGTGTACGTTCCCGGCAAAGACACCTCATACTCCGCAGCGTTCGGTCCTGCCTGCCATTGGAAATTCGGCGGAAGGCCTACCCATCCGGTCAACTCTGCGTCCAGACCGACAGATTCCCCTTCGCACAGCACCACATCCGGGCCCAATTCCAGCGGATAGGTGTCATAGAATCCGATGTGCACTTCATCCTCAGCGATGCAGCCTTGAACATTGACCTGCACCTCAACAAGACCGCTGTCCAAGACCGTGGCACTTTGGGAGAATGCGCCTGTGCTCCAAGCAAAGACCGCTCCCGGATTGCCGGCATCGAGGGTCACGGGTTGGCCGGGACACACCGTCTGATCGGGGCCAAGATCAGGCATGTCAATCTGGATGCCCGTGACCTCGACGTCAACCTCTTCTTCACACCCCTCAGCAGTGGTCACGGTGGCCACACCACTNACCACCGGCGCATCCCAGGTCTCCCCTTCGAATCCGTCCGGCCATGTGGTCGTNGCACCAGGCCAGGACAATGTCAACTCCACGGTTTCTCCCGGGCAAACCTGACCGCTGACCGGGTCTAGGTCCACCGGCTCCGGGCCTTCGATGGCACCGATGTCAGGGTTGGCATCACGGGGTTCGCCCCGTTGGTCTTCGGTCACGCCAATGGCAGCACCTCCATCGATGGCAGGACTNAGCGGGTCGCAAGTGCTGATCATGAAAGCGTCCGTTGGCCCCCCGTAGTCTCCGAACGGCAGCAGAATGGGATCCAAGCCAATCTGGTTTCCGATGGAAGCGGCATCAAAGACCGTTTCGTCCGCATCCTCCATGACGCCAATGATGTTGTTGCCCGCATCAGACAGGATGGGGCCGCCGCTGAACAAGAAGAGGTCCTCGTCCTCACCCGCAGGCGAGCCGATGGCAGTGTTGCCATAGAGGATGCAATTGTCAAGGGTGATGGTGCCGGCGTAAGTGCCGATTGCACCGCCGCGGCCCGTGCCATCCTGTGCGGCCGTGCCGCCCACGGAATTTCCGGCCACACCGGGAATGGCTTGATTGCCGCTGAAGGTGCAATGTCGAAAGGCATGGCTTCCGGCGCGGGAAAAGAAGGCGCCACCAAATCCGGCCGCTCCTCCACCGCCGGCAGCCCCATTGTTGTCGCCATTGCCGCCGTTGCCGCCAAACATGAGGCCGATTGTTCCATTGCCAGGACCACCGAACCAACCTGGGATGTAGCCCCCACCGCCGCCGCCGCCGCCCACATTGGCCGCTCCAGCATCCTCATTGCCGAAGCCGATGTCGCCACCGTCCCCACCGCGGCCAAAGTTGCTGAAACTGGTGCCCCCTTGGCCACCACCACCGCCGCCACCAGCATTCCCGCCATCGCCACCGCGGGCAATGCAACCGGTAAAGGTGCAGTTCTCGAACGTCGAAGAGGAACCTTGCCAGGAACTGACTGCCCCCCCGGCGCCCAAGGCACCACCGCCACCGCCACCGCCATTGTTGCCGTCATCGCCGTCGGCAATGCACCCGATAAACAGGCAGCCTTGGAGCTCCATCGCGCCGCGGTTGTGGATGGCCCCACCAAAGCCCACCCGGGACTCGCAGTCGCGGAACACCATCCGGGTCAAGGTCAAATCATCACAGTCGTTCTCAAAAGCACCACCGGGATCATTGGCGTCAACCCCGTTGCGCAGTTCGAACTCCGCAAACGTCAGCACCGTGCTGCCTCCTGAAATCTCAAAAAAGCGGCTGTTGCCTTCGGCGTCGACGATGGTAGTGCGGGCGCCATCGCCATTGACCGTGATCTGGCCCTCGTCGAGGTCCAACTGTCCCAACGTCCAGTTGTAGGTGCCGGATGGCAGTGCAATGACCTGTGGTGCTCCGGCCACGGCTGCTTCTTGCAAGGCAGCCCTGAAGGTGCACACCCCGGCTGCGCTGGCACAGACCCCATCCCCCGGAGTAGCGTCAACGCCGTCCTGTACACTGTCCACGGTGTAATCCTGACTCAGCAACGGCAGGGAAAGAAGAAGGTTCAAGGGCAGAATGGCTCCCCGAAGGACAACGTGGATTTTGGGCATGGTGGAAGACGCAACATACAAACCGCCTGCGCCAGCAAAAGGTTGCCGAAGACCGGCAATTTCAACGTTGCCTGCAGCACGGAAAAGGCACTCGAATGGGACAAACGCCTCCAAAAGACCATAGATCGAAGTGGTCGCAATGTGGGCGGCATCCACAACAACGCCTTTTGAAGCCCGGTCAAAGGGTCTGCACACCGCATGTTATGGGGCTTGCGCCCCCCTTTTGCCAGCTGTGGGGTTTCCGGTCAGGAAAGTCGTATCCTGCAGTGTGCGAATTCGTTACCGCCGTGAAACCGAGACCGGAGCTGTCTACACCCTGATTCAGGAAGACCACCTGCTCCAAGTCCGCAGCCGAGTTCCCCAATTGGAGCTGAGGTGGCGCGACGAGCGGTGGGTCCCGGAACGAAACTGGCTGGAACGCGAATTCACCTATCCCGTGGACGTGGGACTCGACGAGTACCTGGCCCGCTTCCTCCCCCACCTCAATGGTCGGGTGCTTGCCATGGCCATGCCCGAAGACAGCGTGGCGCTCGCCACGGAGGGAGACCACGCGCACTTCCACGGAAAGTGGTTCAATTTTGACTCAGTGGGAGACAGCCCGGAATCCATCCAGGCTTTGCGTTCCATTTTGCACACCGCCGCCGAATTCTACGGGGTGCCTTCCCTGTTTGGATGACCCGAAAACTGCCCGCGATCAGTGGGCTTGGTAGACCTTGAGCACGCGGCCGTCGGCCATGCGCAGCACTTGCAGTCCAGTTTGATCTGACGTCACCGGACGGCCCATCATGTCGCATCGGAAGACGACCTCAGATGTCTGAGCCACAGGCACTGCGACCTCAACGCCATTGGACACCGGCGCCACCACAATGCGGCCGGGAGCCACCCCGGTGTTGACCGTGGCGAGCCAGGTCCCATCTGCAGCGCGGATCTCCACGTCTCCGCTGGAAGCAAAATCAGTGCTACCAAGGAAGAATCGGCCGTCTTCGGCCACCGCCATGCTGTACACAGGCATGCCGTTGCCAGGCCATGATCCCGCATTGGTCAAGTCCACACCATCCGCGATGCGGAATTCCCCCTCGCCGTAGACCTGAAAAACCACGTTGTCTCCCAAGCGTGCTGCGGCACCGCATCCTGCTGTGGTTTCTGCCACGGTGGCCGTCACCGCATCCGTCCCAGTGGCCAGACGACTGAGGGAGGTGGCCTCATATTGGCGGGCGTTGACTGTGACCACTGCATCACCCATATTCATCAGGTGGACGGGATTCAGGCCTTCCGGACCGAGGTCCACTTCGTCATACGCGCCCGTTTCTAGGTCCAACCTCCCGACAATGCCAACCTCTGCGCCCCAAGCAAAGGCGTTGTTGATGCCGATGTGCAACACCCCATCGACAACAGCCATGGCTTCGGATGCAAATGCAGGTCCGCTCAGGGCATCGGAAGCCCAGTCTGCTTCCCAGCTTAGCGTCGTGGCATCCAGTGCCACCAAAAAAGCGTCGAAGTCCACAGATCCAAAGGTCTCGGGGTCGTAGTCCCCCCGCGTAACGAAGACGCGGTCCCCGTACAGCATCACCTGACGGGCGCCCTCTAAGGCCTGCTGGGCGAGAACTTGTCCGGTCGTGAGATCCATCCGGTACACCGTGTCTTCGGCCGATACGTAAGCTTCCGACCCATCGTCTGTCAGTACCATGTCCACCGCAAAGGCGTGATTTTCAAACACGTGCAACACCTCAAACTCGGGTGCTTCTTCCGCTGCATCGAAGCGGCCGAGACGCGGGGCTTCCATCACTTCACCAGAATAAAAGTCCTGCGCCCCTTCACACAGCACCAGCACCTGTTGGGCTTGTGTCGTCAGCGACACGAGGAGAAAACACAGAAAAAGGGAAGCGCGAAAGGGTGACATCATGACGTTGCGAATTCAGGTACAAATGTATTCTCCGAGGTGGCGACGGAGACAACCTTTGCCACCGGGAGCCGTTAACTTGTCATCTGCTGTCATGAACGCGTCACGCAACACCCTTACATTGCTAATTGGCCTCTGGATGGTCTCTGGATGTCAGCCAGAAGACCTCCGCTTCGACGACAATCCCATCCCCCATTACGATGGGGTGCCCACGGTCAAGGTGGATGCCTACCTGACCCGGGTCTACATCGACCTGATTGGCCGGGAGCCCCTCCCCGATGAACTCGTGGCTGAGCGCACTGCCTTGCGGGCGGGTGACCTTGCTGTGGAAGCCCGTCAGGAACTGGTGAATCGCCTGATGGGCGGAGACGAGGCCCACCTCGAATCCTACGACCGGAAACTTAAGGACGACCTCTCCGGCCGTTTCCTCGACGGGGCGAGCGAGGAAAGTATAATCGCCGAGATGGAGTTCCAGCGCTTCCTTGCCTTGCAGGACAGCCTGGCAGGAGGCCTCGTTTACCCCTTCTTCCTCGATCTCGCCGATCGCCTCGAACGCACCGTGACCGCAGTCGCCCAATTCCGCGACGGCACCATCGCTTGGCCCGAGGTCAACCGCCGCTATTGCGACAATGTGGTATACGATGACCTCAACATGAACAGCTTCAATTTCGTCAACGCCATGTTCGACGATCTCTTTGGGCGCTACCCGACCGACGCCGAATTCGAACAAGCTTACGCTGCAGTGGAATTCAGCGCCCCTTCAATGCTCTTCGGAACGCTGATTGAGGACAAGGACAGCTTTCGGGCACTGCTCGTAGAAGACCAGGAATTTCGGGAAAATGCCATCCGTTGGTGGGGTGAACGCCTGTTGGTGCGCCCCATCAACGGAGCCGAGACCGCGGCCTGGTTGGACATCGTCGGACCCGACGTAGACATCCGCCTCCTGCAGCGCCTGCTCATCACCTCAGACGAATACGCCGACTTCGAATGACATGCCGATTTCCCTTTCTCTTGATTTGGGTGACCGTCGTGGCCACCTGGACCTCCTGCCTCCCAGAACCGGACGTGACTTATGGGTTGCAACCCCTTGAAATCGGCGCGAACAATGCAAACAAAGATCGGGTCAAATCCATTGACCAATGGATCTCCATCCTGCATGCAGACCTCTTCGGAGAAGCCTTGGGAAGCGCCGAACTGTTTGAAATAAAGCAGGGATTCTTCAGTATTGGAGATCAAGAAGTTGCACGCGAAGCCCTCGTGTCAAACTTCATGCAAAACCCGAATGTTCAATTGCCCGATGCGGGCGTGCTCATCAGCAATCCGGACGGGTTCATCAACGACACCTACGTCCGCTTTCTCGTTCGCCATCCCACCCAGGCGGAACACACGTGGATGCGCAATAACATCACGTCCAACCCCAACCTGACCCCAGAGCTCATTTACACCGCCTTTGCCCTGAGCGAGGAATACCTCCACTACTGAGCATGAAGCGAAGAACATTCCTGAAAAAGAGCGGCCTCGCCACCGCCGGGGCCGCAGTCGCCCCCGTGATTTTGCCCAGCGGCCGCCTCTTTGCCGCGTCAGGACGGCGCATGACCGACCACGTGGTGATGGTGGCCTTTGCTGGCGGGGTACGGCAGCAGGAAAGCATCCTGCGCCGTTATGTGGACGACAGCCAAGGGGAGCCCTACCCGGGCAACATCATGTACAATCTCCTCTCCGGGGAGGCACCTGCGGCCAAAATCGTTTACGGTACGGGTGTGGGCGGCATCAACCCCATTCCGGCCATCCTGCCCCAGTCTCTGGAGTCCATCGGCACCACTTTTGCAGAGGTCAGTGCCCTGAGCGCCGGCCACTTTGTGGGCATTAACTCCCTTGTCCAAGGCGGCACGCCGGGCGGCCAAGGACTCAAGCAACGCCCGCTTCAGCCCACCTTGTTTGAGTACCTGCGGCGTCACGGCGGCTACAAGGCCACCGATACCTGGTTCGTGGGCAATGGCATTGGCGGATCCCTCCCGCTCCTCAACCACAGTGAGCACCCGGATTACGGCGCGAGATACGCTGGCAACTTCTTTGCTCCGACCGTCACCTTCATCGGAGAAGGCGAAACCGCTTTTGCCAACGCATCGGTGTATCATCCTGAAAATGAGCTCGATCCGATGCGTCGCATGAAAGCGTTCCTCGATCAACAGTTCGCCTCGGATGGCACTGGGGGCTTCGGCGGTGGACTCAACAACACCGACGACGAGAAAGAGCACATCAAGCAGTTCATGCAAACGATGTATGACAAGGTGGAAAACGGAACGGTCAACCTGCCGCCCGTCACCGACAATAGGGACACCGCCT
>NYTZ01000039.1 GCA_002683735.1 Flavobacteriales bacterium | reverse complement strand
AAGCGGCCAATTCAAGTTCCCCGGCCACACCGAATACCTTGCCGACAAGGCCGGGGTCAAGGATGTCCTCATGATCCTCGCTTCCGATGTGCTTCGGGTGGGGGTGGTGACGGGACATGTGCCCATTCGGGATGTCGCTGCCCAATTGACCCAAGACAACATCGTCCACCGCGGCACGATGCTGCACGACAGCCTATGCAAGGATTTCGGCATCGCCACCCCGCGCATCGCCGTCCTCGGCCTCAACCCCCATGCGGGGGACAACGGGCTGATCGGCGATGAGGAAAAAACGACCATCCTTCCCGCCATACGCGCCCTACAGGAAGCCGGAATTCAAGCGCACGGCCCTTTTGGTGCCGATGGCTTCTTCGGCAGTGGGGACCACGGTCATTTCGACGGCGTGCTGGCCATGTACCACGACCAGGGTCTGGTTCCGTTCAAGAGCCTGAGCTTCGGACATGGGGTCAACTTCACCGCCGGTCTGCCCATCGTACGGACGAGCCCGGACCACGGCACCGCATTTGACATTGCCGGCAAAGGACTCGCCGATGGGAGCAGCCTCCGTGCGGCTTGCTGGATGGCGGCCGACGTGCGCCACCGCCGCATGGAGCACCGGGAGATGACCGCTGACCCCCTTCAGGTGTCCCGCAAAAGGGACCACGAGCGGGAGCGGTTCTGAAAGCGAGATTGCGCTTTCCTGAATTTTCAACGAAAACCGTACCTTTGCCCCCCTCTCAATCCGGGGGGTGAGCCATGCGCGACACAGCAGAGTTCGAAATTCCCTATACGGGATTGGGTCTCGGCCAGCATGCGTTCGACTTCCGGTTGGACGAGGCGTTCTTTCAAGCGTTCGATCCCGAAGGCCTTGTCAATGCTGACATTGCAGCAGAGACTGTGCTCGACAGGTTCGACGAGATGATGCACTTCGACGTCCGGGTGACCGGAACCGTCCAAGCCGCCTGCGACCGGTGCAATGCGCCGATGACCGTGGACATCGAGTGCCGGACACGCTACGTGGTTCAATTCGGCAGCGACACCCACAAAACCGACGANGACATCCTTGTCCTCGGGCCGCAGGAGCACCTCTTGGACGTGCGCGAATTCCTCTACGAAACCACCATGCTGGGCATGCCCCTGCGTCGGGCGCACGAGGAAATCGGCGATTGTGATCCGCAGGTCGTCCAATGGCTGGCCGGATCCNTGGACCACGCNCCGGACGAAGAGGTGGAGGAGAACAAGGAAGACAACATCGATCCGAGGTGGGCCGCTTTGAAGGGCCTGAAGTCGGAGGAGGAGAAGGACGGAGGCGAATCCAAGTAAGCAACATCAACCGAAGCGCTTCGGCGCAGAGGCAACACAAGACGATATGGCACATCCCAAGCGACGCCAAAGCAAGACGCGCTCCCGCAAGCGCCGGACGCACTACAAGGCCGAGACGCCCAACGTGTCCACGTGCACCAGCACGGGCCAGGCCCACATGTTCCACCGCGCCCATTGGTACGAGGGCAAGCTCTACTACAAGGGCCGCGTNGTGATGGANAAGGAGTCGGCCGAGGCCTGACCCCCGCTCCGCATTCCCCCTTTTTGAAAGACCCGCTCGGCTCCGGCCGTCGCGGGTTTTTCCACATCCCATGGTGACGGGTTCGTGAACCCGGGGAAAGAGNGGGACCGGAGCCGACCTAATTTCGGCGCTTCACCTTCCGGAATCAACCGAACCCGAACCTGATGAGTTCCCCCCAAACCGCAGCCATCACTGCCGTCCACGGCTGGCTGCCCCCTGACGTTCTGAGCAACGCCGACCTCGAAAAGATGGTCGACACCAACGACGAATGGATCCGCACCCGAACCGGGATCAGCGAGCGTCGCATCCTCAAAGATCCTGAGAAGGCCACGTCCGACATGGTCGCCAAGGTCATCGAGGGCCTGTGCGATCAGCGCGGCATGTCCGCCGAGGAAATCGACCTCGTGATCGTGGCAACGGTCACCCCGGACATGTTCTTCCCCTCCACGGCACAGCTCGCTTGCCACAAAGCCGGCGCATCCAACGCTTGGGGCTTCGATTTAAGCGCGGCGTGCAGCGGATTCCTGTTCGCCTTGCGTACCGGAGGGCAATTCATTTCCAACGGCACCCACAAAAAAGTGGTGGTCGTCGGCTCGGACAAGATGAGCAGCATCGTCGACTACACGGACCGCACCACCTGCGTTCTGTTCGGTGACGGCGCAGCAGGCGTTCTGCTCGAAGCTGACCCCACCGGAGAGACCGGCATCCANGACGCCATCCTCCGCAGCGACGGCGCCGGGGGGCAATACCTGCGCATGCAAGGCGGAGGCTCCCTCAATCCGTCCAGTGCTGCCTCTGTGGAGGCCAAGATGC
Source organism: Flavobacteriales bacterium (assembly GCA_002683735.1). The sequence goes on along the minus strand of NYTZ01000039.1, from coordinate 29,009 downwards.
ACTACATCGAACAGGACGGACGTCCGGTTTTCAAGGCCGCGGTCACCTCCATGGCTGATGTCAGCTATGAGATTATGGAGCGCAATGGCCTGAGCGGCGACGACATCTCCTGGCTGGTCCCCCACCAGGCCAACCTCCGCATCATCGACGCAACCGCCAACCGCATGGGGGTGACCCGTGAGAAGGTGATGATCAACATCGAGAAGTACGGCAACACCACCGCCGCCACGATCCCTCTCTGTCTGTGGGAATGGCGGAACCGCCTGACGCCGGGCGAAAACCTCATCCTCAGTGCCTTTGGCGGAGGGTTCACCTGGGGCAGCATCTGGCTCAAGTGGGCCATGGAACCCGAAGGCTGAGTCCGCGACACCAAGTCCCAACAAACCTGCAAGGCCTACCTTGGCCGGCTGGAAACCTCGGATCTAACCCAACCATTGACCATGACCCAGGACGAAATCCAAGACCTGATCAAGTTCGTCGCCAAGTCCGGCGTCAACGAAGTCGAGATTGAAAACAAGGACTTCAAGATCACCATCAAGAGCTCCGGTGTAGTGCCGAAGCGCGGCAAAGCGGCCGCTGCCGCAGCCGCCGTCGAGCCCCAAGCCGTTCATGTGATGCCGAGCATGCCGATGCCCATGCAGATGCCGGCCGCAATGCCCGCGCCTGCCCCGGCACCCGCGCCTGCCCCGGCTCCCGCTGCACCGGCCGCTGATCCGGCACCTGCAGCCGACACCAACCTGATTGAAATCAAGAGCCCGATGATCGGCACTTTCTACCGCAAGCCGTCCCCAGACAAGGACACCTTCGTGGAAGTCGGATCGACCGTGAAGCCCGGTGACACCGTNTGCGTGATTGAGGCCATGAAACTGTTCAACGAAATCGAGAGCGAAGTCTCCGGCCGCATCGTCAAAATCCTGGTCGACGACAACAGCCCGGTCGAATACGACCAACCGCTCTTCCTCGTGGAACCGGCCTGAGCCTTCCGGCTAGGTTCAACCCTTTCTCGACATGTTCAAGAAAATCCTGATCGCCAACCGCGGTGAGATTGCCCTCCGGGTGATCCGCACCTGCAAAGAGATGGGCATCAAGACCGTGGCCGTGTACTCCACGGCAGACGCGGAAAGCCTACACGTGCGTTTCGCCGACGAGGCCGTCTGCATCGGCCCTGCCCAGAGTGCGAAGAGCTACCTCAACATCCCGAACATCATCGCCGCAGCGGAGATCACCAATGCGGATGCCATCCACCCCGGTTACGGCTTCCTCTCGGAGAACGCCCAGTTCTCGCGGGTCTGCAAGGAGAACGACATCAAGTTCATCGGCGCCTCTCCCGAGATGATCGAAGCCATGGGAGACAAGGCCTCCGCCAAGGCCACGATGAAGGCCGCCGGTGTGCCGACGATCCCAGGCAGCGAAGGCATCCTCGACAGCTTGGAGGAAGCGCTGACCTGTGCCAATGACATCGGATATCCTGTTATGCTCAAGGCCACCGCCGGTGGTGGAGGCCGNGGAATGCGCGTTTGCCACAACGACGACGANACGGCCGATGCTTGGGACACCACGCGCCGCGAAGCCGGTGCCGCCTTCGGCAACGATGGCATGTACATGGAGAAGTTTGTGACGGAACCCCGCCACATCGAGATCCAGATCGCCGGTGACCAGAATGGCAAGTGTTGCCACCTCTCCGAGCGGGACTGCTCTATCCAGCGCCGCCACCAGAAGTTGGTGGAGGAAACGCCATCCCCGTACATGACCGACGACCTTCGCGAGAAGATGGGCCAGGCGGCCATCGCGGCTGGAGAAGCCGTGAATTACGAAGGCGTGGGCACGGTGGAATTCCTGGTCGACGCAGACCGGAACTTCTACTTCATGGAGATGAACACGCGGATCCAGGTCGAGCACACGATTACAGAGGAGGTGGTCGATTACGACTTGATCAAGGAGCAGATCAAACTCGCCCACGGCGATCCGATTTCCGGCCGGAATTNCTACCCGAAGATGCACGCCATCCAGTGCCGCATCAACGCTGAAGACCCGGAGCGCAACTTCGCGCCGNGCCCGGGCACGGTNACCGATTACCATGGACCTGGTGGCCACGGCATCCGCATTGACACCCATGTCTATGCCGGTTACCGGATTCCGCCGCACTACGACAGCATGGTGTCCAAACTGATTGTGGTCGCCCAGACCCGGGAAGAGGCCATCACCAAGATGCAACGTGCCTTGGACGAGTACATCATTGAAGGCGTGAAGACCACCATCCCCTTCCACCAGAAGCTCATGCGCCACGAGCGCTTCCGGAGCGGAGACTTCACCACGAAGTTCTTGGAAGAGGAAACGGTCTGACCGGCATTCCGCGACATTGAAAAAGGGCCCTTTGAGGGCCCTTTTTCACGTCCGGGTCCTCGGGTTCAGCCCTTGAGTTTCGAAGCAATGGCCGTCGTGCTGCGGCCCGGCACAAGGTCGATGGTGGCCACCCGGCCCCCTGCGGCCTTGACCTCGGCGCTGCCCACGATGTAGCGGGCATTCTCCGCATCGGTGCAATCGGCATCGTAGTCGCCGCCTTTGACCAGCACATCCGGTTTCAGCGCCCGGATGACCAAAAGCGGCGTGTCTTCGCCAAACAAAACCACGCCTGCCACCGACCGAAGTCCTGCGACAACAAAAGCCCGGTCCGCCTCGGACACAATCGGCCGGTCGTCCCCCTTGCCGAGGTTGCGGACACTGGCATCGTCATTGACCCCGACCACCAGCACATCGCCGAGTTCGGCTGCGGCCGAGAGATAGGTCACATGACCGCGATGTAGCAGGTCAAAAACACCATTGGTGAAGACCACCCGCTTCCCTTCCGAGCGCCACTGGGCGCACTTCTCTGCCATGACAGCCAGGTCCTGAATGCGAGCGGACAGCTCCATGGTCATGCGGTGGGATCGGTTGTCGGCTTCCCCTTGCGCAGGCCTGCGGCCATGAGAAACAGGTAACCCATGCCGCCGGTCACGATGATCATGCCGGTCTGCGTGGCCCAGACCACGTTGGCCGTGGCCAACCCCAGCACGCTGCCATATCCCAAGGCGATGAAAGCGAACTGGACTGCGAGTTGGTAGCTGCCGATACCGCCAGGAGAAGGAAGGACCATCCCGAAGCCTCCGGCCATCATGACGAACAGCGCCTGTGCGGCCGTCAGGTCCTCGAGCGCACCAATGCCCAGAAAAATGATGTAGGCCATCATGAAGTACATGCTCCAGATGAAGAAGGTGTGGCCGAGGAATGCCCACTTGCGCTTCATATGCCGGACGCTGGCTAGGCCGCGGCCGATTCCGGCGATGAAGCCGAATACCTTGGCGAAGAAGGGGATGCGAGACAAAGCCTCGCGCCGGACCCAGACCACCGCGGCCATCACAAAGGCCACCGCCGCTGCCCCGCCAAGCCAGGGCAACATGCCACCGCCGCCCGGGAGGGAAAAGGACTCGCTGAAGGCGATGAAGCTGTCGAGGTTCAGGGTGAGCGCGACGGCTGTGAGGATGAACAGCAAGGCAAAGTCCACCACCCGTTCGGAGATGACGGTGCCGAAGAGCTCATCCACCGGAATGCCATCGGTCTGGTTCAAGGCCCCGCAGCGCGCTAGCTCCCCACTGCGCGGGACAAACGTATTCGAGAAGTAGCTGAAGGCTACGGCATGGATGCTGTTGGACATCTTCGGTTGGTGGCCGAGCGGCTCCAGCAGAATGAGCCAACGGACCCCGCGGCTCACGATGGCCAAGTAGCCCATCAGGAAGCTCGCTGCGATGCACCATCCATTGGCACTCCGCATGTCGGCCCACAAGGCATCTGGATCGTCCACAGCGCCCATAGCCAAGCCGAATAGAACGCCCCCGATGCCAAGCATCAGGACGTATTTCAAGACCCGGCCCAACCTACCCTTCATCCGATCAGGCGGTTGGTGGCGGTGTCCGGAAAGACCACGGTCGGCTTGAAGGCCTTGGCCTCCTCCAATTCCATGTTGCCGTATGCAATGACGATGACGATATCGCCGGGCTGGCAGCGTCGGGCGGCCGGACCGTTCAGGCATACCTGCCCTGAACCGCGCTCGCCTTCGATCACGTAGGTCTCGATCCGCTCTCCATTGTTGCAATTGACGATCTGCACTTTCTCGCCCACAACAAGGCCTGCGGCCTCGATCAGATCAGCGTCCAAAGTGATGCTACCGATGTAGTTCAGGTCCGCCTCCGTGACGGTGATGCGGTGCAACTTCGCCCGCATGATGTCGATGCGCATGGCCGCAAAATTACGGCATGGAAGTCCCTCAAGGACGTTGAAGTGGAATGGGAAACAATTCCGTCCTGCGGCTGCGCGCCATGGCTTCCTCCGGGCAGACCACACCATCCGGACACCGCAGAAGTGGCTGCTCTGAGCCACGGCCTTCAATTCGAATCCTGTCCGGTGTGATGCCGGCAAACTCGAGGTGTACGGCCACTTGTCTTGCCCGTTCTTCGGCCAGACCACGATTGGTCAGGGAATCGCCATCAGCACTGGCATGTCCGAGTACGAGAAGCTGGCCCGAAGACGTGGCCTTCCATTCAATGGCCCATGCCTTGATCCGCAAAGCGTCTTCCTTTCGAATTTCCGTGCTGCCCAGTCCGTGGAACAACACCCAAGCAGCCGGACCTTCCGCTACCGCCATCGTCATCGAATCGTAGTCCGGAAGTGGCAATTGGGACCGGTCTGATGCCTCGACCTGCCACCCCCCAATCCGAAGGGCGATGAGCATCTCTAGGGACCACTCTCCAGCCGACATTCTAAAGACCTGAACGACATTTCCCTCAGCATCCCGCCACACTGCCGTCCCACTTGGACAGCGTTCGGCTTCGGAGGACCGTGCGCTCCAGCGATACCGCTTTCCGCTCGAAAGCCCCTCCATGCGAGCCACCCCTTGCGCATCGGTGAACACTTCATCCACTAAGATGCCGGTTGTCACCTCCACCACTTCCCAGGACATCCAAGGAACCGGAACACCTTCACATTGGACGGTCAGGGTGTGGCCAGCGAGACTCGGGTCGCCGCTATGTCGCTGCTCGTTGAGGGGCAGCCCAGGACACCACCAAGCATCCACGCCACCGCGCCCGGCCATCCGCTCGGTGCTCAACCAACCGCCCCCAAGCGGGTGCGGGGCCAGTGCCCATTCATTGGCCGTCGTGTTGAGGTCGTCCAAGAACCACACCGCGCTGTAATTCCCGCGGCGGGGCATGCGTGCCACATCCCAACCGCCCTTCCATCGGCCCCGCAAGTTGGAAATGGCAGCTTCATCCTGCCTTGAATCCGGCCGAAGGGCAAGAATCACATCCCCACTATGCTCCGGATTCGCATCGAACATGGCAAACGTGGCCTGAACCCTCAAGCTATTCAATCCCGGAAGCGGCCAAGGAGAAGACCAGGCCCCATCCGGTTGGCGGCCGCTCAACCAAACGGAGTAGCGGCCAGCCTGAATGGCACTGATGACGGCCATGCCACTTTCGGGATCGATGTCCACATGGACCAGTTCTCCCACCTGCTCCCATGCCGGTTCTCGGCTCGGCACATGACCCCAATCCTCGGCAGACTGAACCGCCCAAGGGGCACCCTCAATGGCCGCAATCCTGGTCTTGCCCAGGCTCCAATTTTCGGATGCCTCCTGTCTGGTCAGCAGAATCAATTGCCGCCCATCCGAGCCCAACACTACCTCGTCTGCCGGTGTGCAAATGCCCTCCACCATTTGCAATTGAGCGGGCCATTGGGCTTGCACATCCTGCCGGCACAGAAGGAACCCCAACCCCAAACACAGGCGAAAGCATCGGATGGCCATGGAGGGATTCATCCCGAATTCCGCGTATCGGTTCCTGCTTGGCGCTGGGTCTGCACCTCCCGCCATTGCCGCTCGGTCTCACGGGCAGCATCGTACCAGGTCTGTCCAAACTTGCGCACCAAAGCCTCCTTGCAAAACTGCAGGACGCTGAGGTCAAGGCCCGCGCCACACGTCAGTGCGCCATCGCAAATGGGCCACCGGTGGTAATTGACAGCCGTCAGGTCCTTCAACTCGGTCAGGCGAATGGGATAGAGGTGGCAGCTAATGGGCTTGCGCCAGCTGAGTTTTCCCTCGAAGTAAGCCTGCTCGAAACCGCATTTGGCCGTGCCGTCCGTGTCGAAGGTGGCGTAAACGCATTCCTTGCCGTCCACGATCGGGGTCACATAATCGCCGTCGGCATCCAATACATACAGCCCCTCCTGCTCAATGACGGCAAGGCTGTCGGGCTTCAGGCGGTCCTTGATGACCTCGAATCCCGCTTCGATTTCCCTGAGCTCGTCCAGCTCGAGCGGCGCACCGCTTTCGCCTTCCACACAGCACGCGCCCTTGCACGCTTTGAGGTCGCAACAGAATTTCCGGTCGAAGACCTCGGTCGACAGCAGGGTATCGTCAATCAGGATCACGCCCCGAATTTAAGTGGAGCTGGGGCGTGGACCGCCGTGTCGAACAGGGTCCCGAGGGTAAATTGCACACGGTGATGTCCCCGGTTCCCCATCTTGCTATCCGCCGCCCGATTCGAAGCCGATTGTCGCGCTTGCGGAGTCAGGTTGGCGACCGCTGGCGCAGGGTGGCCACCTTGAATCCCCCCCGATTGGCCAATGCGGTTCAACTGCACCGTGCTTTTGCTCAGGCCATCCGACGCCGCGACGCCGGTGTTCCACTGCCCGAATTCCAGGCGTGGCCCATGAGCCTCAGCGTCGAGCCGACCACGGCGTGCAATTTGCGTTGTCCGGAGTGCCCGAGTGGACTTCGCAGCTTCACCCGCCCCACCGGCATGCTCGATCCCGACCGCCTCGCCCGACTGCTTGAGGGGCCCGAAGGCCTCGCGCGCGAGTTGGTCTACCTCAACCTCTACTTCCAAGGAGAGCCCTACCTGCACCCCGGCATGGACGACCTCGTCGCCGTCGGCAAACGCAACGGAATCTATGTGAGCACCTCCACCAATGCCCACCACCTCTCCGGACCGCGGGCCATGGCGCTAGTGGACAGCGGCATCGACCGACTCATCATCTCCATCGACGGGGCCACGCAAGCCGCCTATTCCAGCTACCGGGTAGGCGGACAGCTAGAGAAGGTGTTCGAGGGCACCCGGGCCGTGCTGGAAGCCAAACGCCAACGCGGCAGCGCAACACCCCATGTGGTCTGGCAGTTCCTGGTCGTGGGCACCAATGAGCATCAACTCGAAGACCTCCGCCATATGGCGGCGCAATTCGGCGTGGATGGGTTTGTGGTGAAGACGGCCCAGATCGACCAGCCTGCAGATGGGCACCCCCTTTTGACACGAGACCCGAATCTCCGGCGGTACGACCGCAGTCCGGAAGGCCGTTGGACCTTGCGGAACCCCCTTCTGGACCAATGCTGGCGCATGTGGCAAGGCGCTGTGATCACGTGGGATGGACAAGTGGTGCCCTGTTGTTTCGACAAGGACGCCACACACACCATGGGCAAGGCCGAAGACGGACGCGCCTTTCGGCAGCTCTGGCACTCCGATCGATACCGCGCTTTCCGCACGTCGGTCTTCGCGGGCCGAGGGGACATCGACATGTGCCGCAACTGCAGCGAGGGCACGCAAGTCTGGGCTTGAGCCATGCACAAGGACCCCACGCCCTCCCTCGGTCCCGTCCGGACCATATTGCCCCTCGGCATAGGCTTGGCCGTTGTAGGCTGGATGCTCCGAGGCGCCTTGGAGGAACAGGGCGGATGGGCGGCCATCGACGCGGCGGTGTTTTTACCCCACTGGCACCGGGCCCTCGCGGCCGTGATCGGCATGGTCTTCCTGCGGGACTTCGGTTATGTGCTCCGGTTGCGCTGGCTTTCAGACAGGGAACTTTCGTGGAGACAGGCTGTCGAGACCACCGTGGTTTGGGAGTTCGCCTCCGCCATCACGCCGGGCATTGTGGGTGGAGGCGGGGTCGCAATCTGGGCCCTTCATCGCCAAGGCATGACCGCGGGCAGGAGCACGGCCGTCGTGTTCTCCACCGTTTTGCTCGATCAGTTGTTTTACGTGCTTGCCGTGCCCGTCCTGCTGGCGGTCTTTGGATCGGCCATTCGGCCGGATGCGTTGGACAACCAGTTCGGGTGGGGGGTCTTCTGGGCCAGTTGGGGCCTGATGTTGGGGCTGGCGGTGGTCATTGCCTTGGGCCTGCTGTTGGCCCCCACGGCAACCCATCGGGTGCTGCGCCAGCTCGCCGCCCTTACCTGGCTGCGCCGCTGGCAGCGGCCCTTGCTTCGGTACGCCGAAGACCTCAGGAACAGTTCAGTTGAGATGCGCCAACTCTCCTCGGCGCTTTGGACCGGGGCCATGCTCGCCACCTGGATGAGTTGGACGGCGCGGTTCTTCACGCTTGTGGCCGTCATGGGCATGCTGGTCGCGCCTTTGATGGAGCTGGAGGGCCTCCACATCGTCGCCCGGCAACTCGTCATGTGGGTGTTCCTTCTCGTGAGTCCCACTCCGGGATCAAGCGGGGTCGCCGAATGGCTGCTCGACCTGTTCCTAGCCCCTTGGTTCGACACCGCACCGTCTCCGCTCGCACCGGCCATGACCATGCTCCTGTGGCGTATGGCCACCCACTTTCTCTACCTCTGCGCCGGGGTGCTAGTGGTGCCGGAATGGATGCGAAGGACCCGCTCTCGGAAAGCGGTCCGGAGTTCCGAACTTTGAACCATGTCGCAGCAGAATTCCAAGGCTGGCTTCAACACGCTCGCCGTGCACGCCGGTGTGAAGCCCGATCCCTCCACCGGAGCCATCATGACGCCGGTGTTCATGTCGTCCACCTATGTGCAAGAAGGCATTGGCCAGCACAAGGGATACGAATACAGCCGGTCTTCCAACCCGACCCGCGATGCTTTGGAGGCGGCCTTTGCTGCACTCGAAGGGGGAACACATGGCCTCGCCTTCTCCAGCGGCCTAGCCGCCGTGGATGCGGTCATGATGACGCTCAAGCCTGGGGATGAAGTCATCGCCGGCGACGATCTCTATGGCGGCACGCGCCGGTTGTTTGCCACGCACTACGCCCCGCTTGGCATTCAATTCCATTTTGTCGACACCCAAGATGCAGCCAATGTGGCAGCCCACCTCAACGACAAGACCCGACTCGTCTGGCTGGAAACCCCGACCAACCCCCTGCTCCGGGTCACCGATATCGCAGCCGTGGCCAAGGTCCTGGAGGGCCACCCGGCCCACCTCGCTGTAGACAACACCTTTGCCACCCCTGCCCTGCAAAACCCACTCTCCCAGGGTGCGGACATTGTGATGCACAGCGTCACCAAATACCTCGGAGGCCACTCCGATGTGGTCATGGGGGCCCTTATGACCCAGGACGCGGAAGTCGACGCTCCGTTGCGGACCATCCAAAACAACGTTGGCGCCGTGCCCAGCCCCATGGACTGTTTCCTCGTGCTGCGCGGCATCAAGACGCTCGGCATTCGAGTCAAGCAACACTGTGCCAACGGGCGCGCCGTGGCCGAATGGCTGCAGGCCAACCCGAAAGTGAACAAGGTCTACTGGCCCGGATTCTCCGAATTCCGCAACCACGCCGTGGCAGCCCGTCAGATGAACGACTTCGGCGGCATGATCAGCTTCACGCTGACCGACGACAGCCTCGAGACATCCCGGAAGGTGTGCGAGTCCACCCAAGTTTTCGCGCTGGCGGAATCCCTCGGGGGTGTCGAGAGCCTCATTGAGCATCCGGCCCTCATGACGCACGCCTCGGTTCCCGCCGACCAGCGCGCATTGCTCGGCATCAACGACAGCCTCATCCGTCTGAGTTGCGGCATTGAAGATGCTGCAGACCTCATCGCGGACCTCGACCAAGCCATCAGCTGATGAGCGAGGGGGGACAAGGCATCGCCGTCGTTGGCGCCGGACTGGTCGGCAGCCTGACCGCCCTCCTGCTGGCCAACCGCGGCCACCAGGTCAACGTCTATGAACGCCGTCCGGACCCCCGTAAGGTGGGCGACGCCAGCGGCCGGTCCATCAACCTCGCCCTCAGCGACCGCGGTTGGCGGGCCCTTGAAGCCGCCGGAGCAGCGGAGGCCGTGGAAGCCATCGCGCTTCCGGTCAAGGCGCGCTGCATGCACAACCGCCAAGGCGCCCTGACCTACCAGCCTTACGGCCTACCCGGTCAGGGTCGGCATGGTCATGACCAGTGCATCTACTCGGTGGCCCGCGGCCCATTGAACCGCATCCTCCTCGAACAGGCCGAAGCCACGGGCCGGGTGACCGTCCACTTCGAACACCGCCTGTCGGACTTCTCGGTGGACGCCCATGGAGCCACCCTTCATTTCGAGGGGCGCACTCCCTTGACCCACGACCGCATCCTCGGCACCGATGGGGCCTTCAGCGCTGTGCGCCAGCGGATGATGAAGACGGACCGGTTTGACTTCAGCCAATCCTACCTGCCGCACGGCTACAAGGAACTCGCCATGCCGCCTTCCGACAGCGGCGATTTCGTGATCGATCCAGAAGCCCTTCACATCTGGCCCCGCGGTCATTTCATGCTGATGGCCCTGCCGAATCCGGACCGGACCTTCACCTGCACACTCTTTGCCCCGTTCGAAGGCCAGGATGGCTTTGCGGACTTGACCACGCCTGACCAAGCCCGGGCCTATTTCGAAGCCCACTTCCCTGACGTCCTGCCGCTGCTGCCAGACTTCGATGCGGACTGGGCGAGCAACCCGACCAGCTCCCTGGTCACGACCCGCTGCCAACCTTGGAACCACGGAGACCGTGTGGTGCTGTTGGGCGATGCCGCCCACGCCATCGTGCCCTTTTATGGACAGGGCATGAACAGTGGCTTCGAAGACGCCCGGGTCCTCGCCGACCTGCTCGACCGCCACGGCGGTGCGCCCTCGCCGGAGGATTGGGGTGACCTGATGGTGGCGTTCTCTGCCCTACGTAAGCCCAACGGAGACGCCATCGGCGACCTCGCCTTGCGCAACTTCATCGAAATGCGAGACCGGACGGGCGACCCCCGATTCTTGCTACAGAAGCGCATTGAGCGCCGGCTCACAGACCGGCACCCGGACCGCTGGATTCCCCTCTATTCGATGGTCACATTCAGTCACCTGCCCTACTCGGATGCCCTTGCGCTCGGCCGCATCCAAGACAGCATCATGGCCGAGGTGATGGACCGGCCCGACATTGAGTCGGCCTGGGATGGCCAAGAAGTCGAGGACCACGCCCTCGCGCTGGCGGCCGAACGCCTTCCCCAACCTACAGCCCCGTGAAAAAGTTGGAACACATCGGCATCGCCGTCTCCGACCTCGACGAGGCAGAACGCATTTTCGGTGAAGTTCTGGGCCGCCCGGCCTACAAGCGGGAAGAAGTGGCCGGTGAAGCCGTGCTGACTGCCTTCTTTGCCGCGGGGGACAGCAAGGTGGAACTGCTTGTNCCCATGTCGCCGGATTCCGCCATCGCCAAGCATCTGGAAAAACGCGGTCCCGGCCTGCACCACCTCGCCTTTCATGTCGATGACCTCAATGCCGAACTGGCCCGTCTCCAAGGGCGTGGCTACCGTGTCATCGTCGGCCCCAAGCCGGGCGCCGATGGGAAGCGAATCGCATTCCTCCATCCGGGAGACACGGCCAAAGTGCTCGTGGAGCTCTGCGAAGACGTGGAGAAGGCCTGACGCCCCCAACCGCGCGAGCACCACGATCCGCCACAAATGAAAAGCGCCCCGGACGTTTCCAAGGCGCTTTTACTTAACCAAATTGCTTGCCTGCCACGCTTACCTCGTGGCACCCGCAGCTTAAATGCGTGCTGTGGACAGTTCAAATGTGCGAAGGCACGTTCTATGCAGATGTAGGATGCCCGCTCCTGCCGGTTGTCGGCATCCACCGACAGGCCGACAGAAAGGTCAGACGACGCCCTGGTCGATCATCGCATCGGCCACCTTGACGAAACCGGCAACGTTCGCCCCTTGCACGTAGTCCACACTGCCATCCGGACGAGTGCCATACTTGACGCACTGGGCGTGGATTTCCTTCATGATGCGATTGAGGTGGCCGTCCACTTCTTCGGACGTCCAGGACATCCGCAGGCTATTCTGGGACATCTCCAGACCAGAGGTGGCCACACCCCCTGCATTGGAGGCCTTTCCAGGAGCAAACATGACGCCCGACTTCTGGAAGGCTTCGACCGCTTCCGGGGTGCAGGGCATGTTGGCGCCTTCGGCTACGGCCTTGCAGCCATTGGCCACCAAGGCAGCGGCCTCGGAACCATCGAGTTCATTCTGGGTGGCACACGGAAAGGCGAGGTCGCAGGCGAGGTCCCAAGGGTCTTGCCCTTCGCGGAACGTGACCCCGTCAAAGGTGTCAGCGTACTCCTTGATGCGGCCGCGGCGCAATTCCTTGAGGTCCTTGATCCACGCCAGCTTCTCCTCCGTGAGGCCCGCCGGGTCATGGATGCTTCCTTTGCTGTCGCTGAGGGCGATCACCTTGCCTCCGAGGCGCAGGCACTTCTCAGCAGCGTGCAGGGCNACGTTGCCCGATCCGCTAATCACCACGGTTTTGCCGTCGATGCTTTCGCCCTTGGTGGCGAGCATCTCGACCATGAAGTAGGTGGCCCCGTATCCGGTGGCTTCCGGACGAATGAGGGATCCGCCCCATGCCGGCTTCTTGCCGGTCAGGACGCCGGTGAATTCATTGCGCAGTCGCTTGTACTGGCCGAACATGTAGCCGATCTCCCGTCCGCCCACGCCAATGTCACCGGCTGGAACGTCGGTGTCCGGGCCGATGTGGCGGGACAACTCCGTCATGAAACTCTGGCAGAAGCGCATCACCTCGGCGTCGGACTTGCCCTTGGGGTCGAAGTCGGAACCGCCCTTTCCACCGCCCATAGGCAGGGTGGTCAAACTGTTCTTGAAGACCTGCTCAAAACCGAGAAACTTGAGGATGCTCAGGTTGACGCTGGGATGGAAACGCAATCCGCCCTTATAGGGGCCGATGGCGGAGTTGAATTCCACGCGGTAGCCTCGGTTGACCTGGATGTGGCCGTCGTCGTCCGTCCATGGCACGCGGAACTGGATGACGCGCTCCGGCTCGATCATGCGCTCTAAAAGTGCGTGGCCCTGATAACGGGGATTGGCTTCAATGAAAGGAATGATGGTCTCTGCGACCTCTTCCACGGCCTGAATGAATTCGGCCTCGTGGGGATTCCGGCGCTCGGCCTCGGCCATGAACGCCTGGACACTGGGGTGTTCCATGATGTTGTGACGTATCGATTGACGTGCGGTACGAAAGTAGCGTGGCGGGGTGTCAAATGGACACGCCTTGCGGCGAATGTTTTTCGCTGTAGCGATTGTTCACATNACAGGTCACAGGCAACGGGTGCGTCCGCCGTCCACCGGCAGGTTGATTCCGCTGATGTACGCGGCTGCCGGACTGCACAGGAATGCAATGGCTGCGCCGATTTCGTGGGCCTCGCCCAGTCGCTTCAGCGGCACCGCCTGCGCCATGCCAGACAGCACCTCGGCTGCGGCAACCCCCGTCTTGGCCGACTTCGCTTCCGCGATCTGGGAGAGGCGAGCTGTGCGGGTCGCGCCGGGGAGGACGTTGTTGACGGTGATGCCGTCTGGGCCAAGTTCGTTGGCGAGGGTTTTGGCCCAATTGGCCACCGCCCCCCGCACGGTGTTCGACACGCCCAATCCGTCGAGCGGTTGCTTTACGGATGTGGAGATGACATTGACAATGCGCCCCTCGCCCGCGGCGCGCATGTCCGGGAGCAATGCCTGAACAATACGCTGGTTGCACATCAGGTGCTGGCTGAAGGCGGCGAGGTAGGCCGCGGGGTCTGCGGCGTGGGCAGGGCCGCCTGCNGGGCCGCCGGTGTTGTTGACCAGAATCGTGATGGGCGCCAGAGATGCCGCTTCAGCAGCGGCAGCGGCCACGGCATCCCCGTCCGTGAAATCCGCCACCAGAAAGCGGTGGCCTTCCCCGGGAAGCGTGGCCACGGCCGCCTCGAGGCGCTCCGCGTTGCGGGCCAAAAGGATGCAGGTCGCACCGAGCGCGGCCAGCTCTTGGGCGGCCGCGAGGCCGATGCCTTGCGACGCCCCACATACCAAGGCGTGCTTTCCATGGAGTTCCAACTGCATGGGCGCAATGTACCCCCGTATCTTCGCCCCATGCTGACGGGTATTCAACACTTGCACGGGACCGTGCGATGGGTGGTCCTCCTGCTCCTCTCCATCGTCAAGGCCTTTTCCGGCATCCCCACCGGGCGCACCTTCACCGACGAGGACCGCAAANGCGGCCTCTTCACCATGATTGCATTGCACCTCCAACTTGTGCTGGGATTTATCCTCTACTTCGGCAAAGGCTGGANCGCCATGCTNGGCGACCCCAACGCCATGGCCAGCACCGTGATGCGCTTTTTCTCCCTCGAGCACATGGCCACCATGACCCTGGCCATCCTGCTGGGCACCCTGGGGTACAGCCTCTGCAAACGCGCCACCGAGGACCGAAGCAAGTTCCGCCGCCAAGCCATCTGATGCGCCGTGGCCCTGCTGCTCATCNAGTCGAGCATCCTCTGGCCTTTCCAGGAGGGATTCGAAGNCTACAGTTGGCTNTGATTCGCCGCCGTTGGGGGGTGCTGGGGGCATTGGCCCTCGGGCTCATGGCTTGTGGCGGCGACGAGACGTCGCCCGCTGTGCCGGGTTCCCCAGGGCCNGAGGTGTCCGAGGCGCAAGCCCGCTCCCTCTATATCCGCAAGTGCTCCCTGTGCCATGGGGATGACGGCAAATTGATGGCCTCCAAGTCGCCAGACCTCAGCGTGTCGACCCTGACGCTCGCCGAACGCGTGGCCATCATCACCTACGGAAAGGGCACCATGCCCGCCCAGAAAGGCGTGCTCAACAAGGCTGAAATCAAGGCCGTGGCCAGTTACATCGACCGTTTCCGCGACTAAATGCTAGAAAAACCCCTCGCCCGGAAAGACGGCAAGCCCGAGCGGGCNGTGCTCGTTGGCCTCGCCACCCGAGAACAGCCCCGCGAGCTGCTGGNCGAATACCTTGACGAGCTCGANTTCCTCGCCCGGACGGCCAATGCCGAGACCATCCGGTCGTTCACGCAATCGCTCGACCACCCGGACGTACGCACGTTCGTGGGCAAGGGCAAGCTCGAGGAGATCACGACCTANATCGAGGAGCACGACATCGACCTGCTCATCTTCGACGACGAATTGAGTCCGTCCCAACTCCGCAACCTCGGGGAGGCCCTGCCGGAGACCAAGGTGCTCGACCGGGCAAACCTCATACTCGACATTTTCGCCCAGCGCGCCCGCACGGCCCACGCCAAGACTCAAGTCGAACTGGCCCAGTACCAGTATTTGCTCCCGCGCCTNACNCGCATGTGGACNCACCTACANAAACAGAAAGGCGGCATCGGCATGAAGGGGCCGGGAGAGAAGGAAATCGAAACCGACCGCCGGATCATCCGCGACCGCATCTCGGCACTCAAGAAGGACCTGGCGGCCATCGACCGGCAAATGGCCACCCAGCGCGGCAACCGCGGCGCCCTAGTCCGTGTGGCCCTCGTCGGTTACACCAATGCCGGCAAGTCCACCCTGATGAACCGGCTGTCCAAGTCGGAGGTCTTCGCCGAGAACAAGCTTTTTGCCACCCTCGATACCACCGTGCGGAANGTCGTGATCCACAACTTGCCATTCCTNCTGAGTGACACGGTCGGATTCATCCGCAAGCTCCCGCATCAGCTGGTCGAAAGTTTCAAAAGCACGCTGGACGAGACAAGGGAAAGCGATCTGCTTGTGCACGTCATCGACGTGTCCCACCCGCAGTTTGAAGACCACCTCCGTGTTGTCGAGGAAACCTTGGCTGAAATCGGTGCGGGGTCCCAACGGACCATGCTGGTCTTCAACAAGATTGACCAGCTCAAAGACCCAGCCGGCGAGGTCGACCGGGAGCACCTCATCGAGGGGTTACGCCACCGTTTCATCGACCACGAAGGGCCGGTCCTGTTNCTGTCTGCCCGCACCAAAGAAGGCATNGACAGCCTCCGCGAGGTGCTGTACGCCGAGGTCCGNGAGCTNCACGTNCAACGTTTCCCCCACAACCACTTCCTTTACTGACATGGCAGGCATTCGACAGGAGCGCATCGGCGCGTTGCTTCAGCGAGAACTGGGGACCTTCCTCCAAAGGGAGTCCTCCATCCGCTACGGGAGTCACTTCATCACGGTGACCACCGTACGGTTGACCCCGGACCTCTCGCTGGCCCGGGTCTACCTGAGCTTTCTTCCCGTGNCATCCGCCGGCACCCCTGAATCGGGTCTGGAATTGGTCCAGCAGGACGGCTTCCACATCCGNAAGGTCCTTGCAGGCAAAGTGGGCAAGCACCTCCGCAAAATGCCGGAGTTGCGGTTNTTCCTCGACGACAGCCTCGACCGCTACGAGGAAATCAACCGCCTGTTGACCGACGACTGACCCGGTTCGCCTCGGCTAACTTGACAGCGTGAACGTCCCCTTCCGCATCGCACGGCGTTACCTCTGGGCCCGCAAGTCCCAGCGGCTCATCCACTTGGTGAGCGGCATCTCCGTGGTGGTCGTGGCCGCAGTTTGCGCCGCGATGATCACCATTCTCAGCGCCTTCAATGGCATTGAGGAGCTCGTGGAGGAACTGTTCTCCAGCCTCGACACCGAGTTGGCGGTGCTCCCGGCAGAGGGCCGGGTGCTGTCGGGNGAATGGGTCGACAGCCTGGCGGTCCATCCCGGGGTGGCGTGGGCCGGGGGGGTCCTCGAGCAGGATGTGGTGGTCCGCCACCGGGGCGAACCCGTCGTTGTGTCCCTGCTGGGATTCGATGTGGACCACGCGNATCAGACCGGTCTGGCCGCTCGGCTCCGCCGGGGAGATGTTCTTCGGGCCGATACGTTGGGCGCCCCTTGCGGATATGTGGGGCTGGGCGTCGCCAATCAATTGCGCATTCCCTACGGTGCCGATGCCCCCGCCATCCTGACCGTCAGCGCCCCCAAGCGGGGACGCCAACTGGGCCGCACCCGCGGGTTCAGCCTGCTCGACGGCGGCGCCGAATCGCTNCTGGTCACGGGCACGTTACCGGTCTGTGGCACCTTCAGCGTCAATGCGGACATCGATGCCCGCCACATCATCGCCCCGCTGGATTTCGCTCAGGAAGTGCTNCAACGGCCGGGCTTGGTCTCGCGGGTGGAAGTGGTCCCCGCCCCAAACTGGAATGACGAAGAATTGCGGGCCTCCATTGACCAGCGATGGTCGGAATCGGTCCNGACCCGAACGCGCCGGGAAAAAAACGCCTTGATCCACTCCACCAGCCGTGCCGAGAAATGGGCCACGTTTGCCATCCTCAGCTTCATCCTNATCGTGGCGGCGTTCAACATCCTCGCAGCCCTGACGATGCTTCTGCTCGACAAACGCCGCGATATCGACACCCTCTCGGCCATCGGTATGACCCCAANGGAGATCCGCCGCATTTTCAGCTGGCAAGGCTTCCTCATCAACGCCGTTGGCGCTGCCGGCGGCGTTGCCTTGGGGCTGANCCTAGTCTGGCTTCAGGACCAATACGGCCTGGTGCGCCTCGAAGGCGCCATGGTNCCGGCCTATCCGGTGGCGCTCCGCTTGGCTGACGTGCTCGGGGTGCTGCTGGTGGTCCTCGGTGTCGGGGGGACATTCAGCGCGGCCATGGTCGCATACCTCGTTCGCCGGATGGCGCCTGCCGCGGCGTAATTTTGCACCATGGTCCGGATTGGTTCCATTGAATTGGGAGAATTCCCCCTGCTGCTCGCNCCCATGGAGGACGTGAGCGATCCGCCCTTCCGCACCCTCTGCAAGCGGCACGGCGCCGACATGATGTACACGGAGTTCATCAGCTCCGAAGGCCTCATCCGGGACGCTGCGAAAAGCCGACAGAAGCTCGACATCTACGAGAAGGAGCGCCCCATCGGCATCCANATCTTCGGGTCGGAGATCGATTCGATGCGCCGTGCCGCCGAGATTTCTGCCGCCTCNGGACCGGACGTCCTGGACATCAACTACGGCTGCCCGGTCAAGAAGGTAGCCTGCAAAGGCGCCGGTGCCGGCATCCTGCAGGACATTCCCAAAATGGTGTCGATGACCAAGGAGATCGTCGATGCCGTGGACCTGCCCGTCACCGTCAAGACCCGCCTGGGTTGGGACGACAAGACCAAGTACATCGTGGAGGTGGCGGAGCGTTTGCAGGACGTCGGCATTCAAGCCATTTCCATTCATGGGCGCACCCGGGCGCAGATGTACAAGGGGGAGGCCGATTGGACCCTCATCCGGGAAGTGCGGGAGAATCCGAGGATGAACATCCCCGTTTTCGGCAACGGCGACATCGATACGCCGGAGAAGGCCCTGGAATACCGCCAGAAGTACGGCGTGGACGGCATCATGATCGGCCGGGGCAGCATCGGCAACCCGTGGATATTCGACCAGATCAAGCACTACTTCGCCACAGGAGAACATCTCCCGCCGCCGACCGTGGCCGACCGCGTAGAGGCGGCCCGCCAACACCTGGACCACAGCCTTGAATGGAAAGGGCCTCGCCTCGGGGTGGTGGAAATGCGCCGCCATTACGCCAACTANTTCCGTGGACTCCCCCACTTCAAGGAACACCGCCTGACCCTCGTCACCGAGGACGCCCCCTCCGTGCTGCACGCTACCCTCGACAACGTGGCGGCGACCTACGGCGACACCATCCTCCCGGCGTAGATTGGGCCCATGAACCCTCGGCCAGAGCCCGTCCAACGCATGCAGGCGTTGAGCCGCACCTTCATCTTCCTCGGCATCCTGCTCGTGGCCTCCGTGTTGGCCTCCATAGCGGCTTCGGTCGTCGCTGCCACCTTGTTTGGCGAGGCCTTTTCGATCGCGCCTGGGCAGGCCATGCCCAACGACGACAGCGTGTGGTGGCAGCTTCATCTTCAGAACTTGATCAGCCAGGCCGTCGGCTTCGGCGGGGCTGCCTGGGTGGCACACAAAATCTGGAATGGCGGGGTACCGGTCGGCTTGCCTGGTCCCGCCGTTGGACGCAGCACAGCTCCCCTAGTGCTCGCCATTGTGGCCACTGTGGTCTGCAGCCCCCTGCTTGCCGCCAGCTTCGAATGGAACGGCACCCTGATTCCGGAAGGAAGCGCCCTAGAAGCGGCCTTTCTTCCNCTCGAAGAGATGATCGAGGCCTTGACNACTTACCTGGCCTCTGCAGAGGGCGCGCGCCGTGTGGTGGTCATCCTGAGTGTGGCTGGCCTGCCCGCCATTTTCGAGGAACTCGCCTTTCGCGGGGTGCTCCAGCCCTTGCTCATCCGTGCCACGGGCCANGCCTGGGTCGGCATTGCGCTGGCCTCCATCATTTTCAGCACCATCCACTTCCAGTTCTATGGATTCCTGCCGCGGGTGCTGCTCGGCGCCCTGTTCGGATGGTTGGCTTACCGCAGTGGCAGCCTTGTGCCGGGCATGTTGGCCCACTTCGTCAACAACGCGTTGGCGGCGGTCACCCTGTGGGTCACAGGCAGCATGGCCGATGAGCTGATGGACCTCACCCCGATGGTGGTGGGGGCCAGCCTTCTCCTGACGGCTGCGGCCACGGTGGCCTATGACCGGGTCATCCGCCGGTCTTACCCCGCCTGANCTGAAGGAAGGCTTCGGCACTCAGCAGGTCCTCCGGCGTGGTCAGCTTGAGGTTGTGCAGATCCCCATCCACGAGGGTCACTTTCCTGCCCGATGCCTCCCACACGGAAGCATCATCTGTGAAATGGGGTTGGTATTCGGCGCCATAGGCCAGCCGCAATTCGGACACGTCAAAAACCTGCGGGGTCTGCACGGCGCGCAAGGTCGCCCGGTCCAACGGGGCACTGCCCCCTTCCCCCAGTCGGCGAATGGTATCCTTGACCGGAACCACAGGAATGGCCCCACCGGTCTCAGCCGCAGCTGCGAAGCATTGGCGGATGGTGTCCACCTCCACAAAGGGACGAACCGCGTCGTGGATGCCCACCCAACCGTCGCCTTCTGGCACGGAATGGAGGCCGTTGAGCACGGAATGGAACCGCTCCGCTCCGCCTTCGACCACCCGGTCCACAGCCGCTTCAGGGTGCGCTTTGACCACATCCTGCCAAGCCCCGTGAAGGCTGTCATGAAGGACGAGGACCACGAACAAATCCGGGAATGCCTCCCGGAACCGGTTGAGGGTGTGAACGATGACCGGCCGGTCACCAAGCGGCAANAACTGCTTGGCGACCGGCCGGTTCATGCGGGTGCCCGTGCCGCCCGCGACGAGGATGAGGGATCGCATGCGGCGCGTGGGCAGACTCAGCCGCGAGCGGCTACGAAACGCTCGGAAATNGCGTTCCAGTCGATGACATTGAAGAAAGCCGCGATGTAATCTGGACGGCGGTTCTGGTAGTTCAGGTAGTAGGCGTGCTCCCAGACGTCGAGGCCGAGGATGGGCGTGCCTCCGCAACCGGATTCCGGCATCAGCGGGTTGTCCTGGTTGGCGGTGGAGCAGACCTCGAGGGCGCCGTCCTTGACGCACAACCAGGCCCAGCCGCTGCCGAAGCGTGTTGCGGCCGCTGCGGAGAAGGCGTCTTTGAAGCCGTCGTAGCTGCCGAAGGCGGCGTCGATGGCGGCCGCGAGATCACCTGCCGGAACGCCACCACCGCTGGGAGACATGCTCGTCCAGAAGAGATTGTGGTTGAAGTAACCGCCGCCGTTATTGCGAACGGCGCCGTTGCCGGAGTCGTGGGCGCACAGGTCCTCAATGGACTTGCCAGCCATGTCGGTGCCGTCGATGGCGGCGTTCAACTTGGCCGTGTAACCGGCGTGNTGCTTGCCGTGGTGGATTTCCATCGTGCGGGCATCAATGTGCGGCTCGAGGGCGTCGTAGGCGTAAGGGAGTTGGGGCAGTTCAAAGGCCATGTTCAATGGGGATTCAGTGGGGATTGNAGCACAGATGTGCNGGTCAAAATTAGTCTTCAGGATTCGGTTCAAGGAGAGCGTCCAATCGGGTAAAAGTGACCACGGCCTCCGTCCACTCGGCATCGCCGCGCAACGCAGCCCGGTGGCCGGCGGACTCGCCCCAAACATTGTGGGCGATGCGCTCGGCCACCCGACGGCGGCATAAGATTTCTGAGCGTTCGCGATCCTCCTCTGAGAGGTAAGTGTCGTCGATTAGCGGCCCGACCCCGAGGTCAAGCCCGGCTTCCACGGCATCGAGGAACTCGGACACACCACCATAGGTTGCCCATTCCGCCCGGCGCTCCGAACCNATTCGGAAGGCATGTTCCCGCAGTCGGCCCGCATAAACGAGCTCGCGGAACGACGCCGGAAAGCTGGACGTGTCCAGCGGCACGAATACGTCCGGCGCAATGCCACCTCCGCCATACACAGTGCGACCCCCCATGGTCGGGTAGGCCAGGGAATCCACNCGCAATACGCTGTCGGCCTCCACGAATTCCCCNCGCTCCTGGCGCTGGAGCCATTCATCCTCGTAGTCCACCCCGCCTCCATATGGCCGCTGGATGCTGCGGCCACTGGGGGTGTAGTAACGGGCCACGGTCAACCGCAGTGCCCCGCGGTCGGCCACGGGAAACTCCTCTTGCACCAGGCCCTTACCGAAGGTGCGGCGGCCGACAATGGCGGCCCGGTCGTGATCCTGAAGAGCCCCGGCGAGGATTTCGCTCGCACTGGCGCTGCCCTCGTCAACGAGCACCACCAAGGGTTGTTGCCGGTACCGGCCCGGCCGCTCGGTCACGTATTCCCGGCGCGGCTGGGCCGTGCCTTCGGTGTAAACCACGAGGTCGCCCTCGTCCAGAAACCGCTCCACCATCGGNACGGCNGCATGCAAGTATCCACCGCCATTGCCCCGCAAGTCCAACACGAACCGTTCGGCGCCGGCCTCATACAAGTTGAAGAGGGCTTCTTCGAATTCCTCGTGTGTATTGCGGGCAAACCGGACCACCTTGATATACCCCACCCGGTCGGGCATCAGCTCGGCCGACACCACGCTGTGGATGGGAATCCGGCCCCGCCTCAGAGCAACGTCCACACGACCGCTGTCCGGGGCACCCGGGCGGAACAACCCCAACCGGACCTCGGTGCCCGACGGCCCCTTGAGGAGCTTCATGACGGTGCTGTTGTTCAATCCGGTTCCGGCGATGACGCTGTTGTCCACCGATACGATGCGGTCACCAGATTGAATNCCGGCTTCTGCACTGGGACCGCCAGGAATAGGGGTGACGACCATGATGGTGTCGTCCTGGAGCAAAAACTCCACCCCAATGCCCTCAAAATTGCCCTCCATCGGCTCNGCCATGGCGGCCAGTTCCTCGGCACTGAACCAATCGCTGTGTGGGTCGAGCTCATCGAGGATGGCGTCAATGGCCACATCGGTCAACCGGTTCCGNTTCACCGGATCGACATACATGCGGTCGATGCGGTCGAGCACCGAACTCAGGACTTGCCCGGAAGGCAGGAAGCGCGGCTCATCGAATTCCCAGGCTCCACTGCCCTCGCCCAATCCACGCCCGAGGTAGGCGCCCAAACAAAGGGCGGTGCCCAGCGCNANNGGNNCCCANGCNCGCGGCATNGGGGNNCGNTCANTCGNCATCTTCCGGNTAACGTACAATCTCCACCCCCGCTTGGTTCAGGAAAACGAGGCCGGAATCGTCCTTGTAGGCATCGATGTAGACCAGACGCCGGATGCCCACTTGGTGGATAAGCTTGGCGCAATCCCGACAGGGCGAGAGGGTGATGTACANAGTGGCACCCAACGCCGTGTGGGAAGACCGGGCCAGNTTGGTGATCGCATTGGCCTCGGCGTGAAGCACGTACCAATGGGTCTCGCCATCGGCATTCTCGCAAGCGTTGGGGAATCCGCTTGGAGTGCCATTGTATCCGTCCGATACGATCATGCCGTCGCGCACGATCAGGGCGCCCACCTGCTTCCTCGCACAATGGGACAACTGGGCCCACTCGCGCGCCATCCGCAGATAAGCGCGATCATAGCGCTGTTGTTTCTGAATTTCGGCGGTGTCCACGACGCGAATGTAGGACCGCAACACNGGCGATCACCGGTGCCAAAGAACCCGCTNTAGCGGAATGGCCCTGACTTGTCCACCTTTGTCCCATGCGCATCTACACCNGAACCGGAGATGGGGGCGAAACCTCCNTGTTCAACGGAACCCGCGTCCACAAGGACGATGCCCGCATCGAGGCTTACGGCACCCTCGACGAACTCAATGCCATTGTCGGTGGTCTGCTCGACCACGCCCTGCTCTCGGCCCAGGCCGAAGTCCTGCGCGACATCCAGGACCACCTGTTCCGCATCGGCGGGGTATTTGCGGACCCGGAAGGCCCGAGACCGGGCGCCCTCACCACCGACGAAGCCGACATTGAACGCCTCGAGCAATGGATTGATGCCTTGGAAGAAGGCCTGCCCCCATTGCGTTCCTTCGTGCTGCCGGGTGGTCACCCTGCCCTCAGCCATTGCCACCTCGCTCGCACCGTCTGCCGCCGGGCCGAACGGCGGGCCGTGGCCCTAGACCGGCTCGTCGCACAGCCCGATGTGGCCCTGCGCTTCCTGAACCGCCTGAGCGACGCCTTCTTCATGTTGGGGCGCCGGGTGGCCTTTGACGGGGGGGTGGAAGAAGAGAAATGGCCACGGCCTGCGAAATCCAACTCCTGACGGAACTTTTTGTGTCTGTTCGAGGTAGGGGTTGCACAGAATTGCGACTCGGCTACTTTTGCCGCGCTGAACAACAGGACAGATGTATTGGACATTGGAATTGGCTTCCTATCTGGAAGACGCCCCCTGGCCCGCCACGAAGGATGAACTGATTGACTTCGCGATGCGCACCGGTGCCCCGCTTGAAGTGGTGGAGAACCTGCAACAAATCGAAGACGATCAAGAGTCGTATGACACCATCGAGGACATCTGGCCCGACTATCCCTCCAAAGAAGATTTCTTCTTCAACGAAGACGAATACTGACCGTTCAGTCCTTCTTCTCTCCACGCCGGCCTTCAAGCCGGCGTTTTTTTTCNCTCCCGATCAACCCCGGACCACGAGGCGAACGCACCTCGGCAAGTCCGGATCGGGGCTGACTTCCACCACCTCGCTTTGCGGAAATTGGGATTCCCATGCCGACCTGGCCTCAGATTCGGACGCCCCGATGCAGCGCACGGTGCGTTGGCCGTCGTCCATTCCCGCCATGGTCCACAAAGCCGGAAACCCTGCCGCTGGAACGTCCCCGCGGATGCAGGTGCCCGGCGCTTTCGAATCCATGAAACTGCGGACATGAAGGGGGATACCCGTCCTCCTCANTGGGGCCATCGTGTCGGGGTGCAGCACGCCAGCGCCTGCCCGGCCCAACAATTCGGCCGTTTCGTGGTCCAACTCCGTCAAGACTTGCGCCGCAGGCCATTTGCGGGGGTCTCCCGTCATCACGCCCGGTACATCCTTCCACACACAGAAATGCTGTGCCGCCAGGGCCTCCGCTAAGAGGGCCCCACTGAAATCAGATCCTTCCCGGCCCAGCGTCGTGGGCCGGCCATCGGACGACGATCCGACGAACCCCTGCATCACCGGAATGCGTCCCGTCCAGCCCTCGGACGCCTGAGCAATGGCCTGTCCGGTGGCTTGAAGGTCCACCCTTGCCGCGCGGTGGCGGTCGTCCGTTTGGACCAAGGACCACGCCGACNCCCACACCGCAGGCAAGCCTTCCGCGGCCATGTGAGCCGCCACAATCCGCGTGGACCATCGCTCCCCGAAGCCAACCAGGGCGTCGTACCCCTCATCGGACAGGGGCCGACCTTTCCATGAGTCACACATCACCCGAAATGCAACCATGTCTCCTTCCAGGATCCCCGATGGCAACCCCAATTCACGGACAACGGACGCATGGCCTGACAAGACATCGGCGATCACCGGCTCTACGTCTACCGCATGCGGCAGCGCCTTCCACACGGCTTCAAGGGCATTGGTNGTCTTTCCCATGGCGCTGACCACCACCGCCTGGCCAAGCCCGGCATCGCGCTCGTCAGCCAATTGCAGCAGGATGGCTGCGAGGTTTCGGACCCCGGCGGCGTCCCGGACCGATGCCCCTCCGAATTTGTGGACCGCCCAACGCTGCGTCATCCCTTGGCCAGTTCCGAAAGGGCGCGACCCTGCAGCCGTCCATTGAGCCACTCGCTACTGACCTCGGCGCCGAGGCGTTGGTAGAATCCAATGGCCGGGGTGTTCCAGTCGAGGACCTGCCACTGCATGTAGGCCATCTTCCTGCGCTCGGTCTCCCTGGCCACTGCGGCAAACAGTTGCCGGCCATAGCCTTGGCCCCGCTCCGATTCAGTCACAACGAGGTCTTCGAGGAACAGGCAACGCCCATTCCAGGTGCTGTACTTCTCGTAGAACAAGGCCATGCCGACCACCTCATTCCGGTCTGCCGGCTCGAGCACCAACAACCCATACCCGGGCTCGTCGCCAAAGCCATCCGCCCGCAATTGCGCCGCGTCGATGTTGACCTGGTCCAAGGCCCGCTCGTATTCGGCGAGTTCCCGGATCAAGGCCCAAACCTGTGGAATGTCNGCCTCTTTGGCCCAACGAATTCGTCCCGTTCCCTGCATGGTTTGCAAACGTAGATTGCAAGGACATCATGCCTGAAGGAATTTCTCCACTGGACATCGCGTTGGCCCTCCCCTTCCTGTGGGCCGCCATCCGCGGTCTCCGCAAGGGATTGATCATGGAAGTAACCGGGCTTGTGGCCCTGTTCCTAGGCGCCTATGCCGCACTGTTCGGCTCCGATTTAGCTGCCCAGTGGTTAGATGAGGAATTCGCCATTGGCGAAGCCTACCTCGGCATCACCGCCTTCGCGGTCACCTTCTTGGCGGTGGCCATCGGGGTGCACCTGCTGGGCCGCGTCATCGAGAAGCTCGTGGACATCACCGCGCTCAAGCCGCTGGACCGCCTGGGCGGTCTGGTGTTCGCCACGGGCCGGGCTTGGCTGTTCTGGTCTATCGTGGTCATGCTCATCCAAGGGACGCTGGGCGGAGACGCGATCCAGGCCGAATGGCGGGAGGGAAGCCACCTCTGGTCCGCGCTTGACAGCAGCGCCCGTTGGCTCCTCCCCATCCTCGATCCGTGGGTCCCCTCCCTGTAACATGGCCAGTGCACAAGGCTTCATCGAGGGAATGCCCGAGGCGTGGATTGCCCGCTACGAGCGGGCCTTCAAACGCTGACCTTCACGCCAACGTCCTCGCCGAGCCGGACCATGCGNGCGCCGAGCTCNGACCACACCTCGGCATAAGTGGACGTCTCGTTCCATGGCGCCCGAACCGAGAAGTAGAACTTGATCTTGGGCTCTGTGCCGGAAGGACGGGCAGTCACCAGGGCGCCCTCTTCCGTCAGGAATTGGACCACATTGGATGGCGGCAATCCATTCCATCCCGGGCCATGGTCGCGCACCTCGGCCACGGTTTCTCCGCCCAATTTGGCGGGCGGTGCCGTCCGAAAACCTTCGATCATGGCGCGGATCTCCGCTGCTCCGGCAATGCCTTCCCGCTTGAGGGACACCAGCGCCTCCCGGTAAACACCGTGGTGCCGATGGAGGTCGCGCAACCGGTCGAGGAGGGTGCGCCCACGGCGCCATTCGACATCGGCCAATTCCGCGATCATGCACGCCGCGGCAATCGCGTCCTTGTCGCGNACTTCATCCCCAATCAGGTAGCCGTAGCTCTCTTCGCCCCCGACCAAGAATCGTCCATGCCCTTCCCGCGCGGCGATCTCCGCTGCAATCCACTTGAAGCCTGTGAGGGTCTCCGCTACCGGCACATCGAATTCGGCCGCGATGTCGGAAATGAGGCGTGTGGTCACCACAGTGCGCGCGACGAAATCGCCCTCCTCGAGCTTGCCACGCTCGGCCTTCGCCTTGAGCACGTAGTGGACGAGCAAAGAGGCCATTTCGTTGCCGTTGAGCAGCCGGAAATCGCCATCTTCCTGTCGCACGGCGGCCCCGACGCGGTCGCTGTCCGGGTCGGTCGCGAGCACGAGCTGGGCACCCGACTCGGTGGCCCGCTCGATGGCCAGACGCAACGCACTCGCCTCTTCGGGGTTGGGGCTCTCCACCGTNGGGAAGTTGCCATCCGGTTCGGACTGGGCGGCCAAAACCTCCACGTTGCGGAACCCGCAGGCTGCGAGGGCTGGCGCCATGCTCACCGTTCCAGTGCCGTGNAGGGGCGAATAGACAATGCCGAGGTCACTGCCTTCTTCGATGAGGGCTTCGCTGATGCGATGCCCGGCGATGGCTTGGTGGTAGTCCTTGTCGAGCTGCACGTCAATGGTGTGAATCAGCGCATCGTCCGGCGCCGCTCGGCGCACGGCCGCCAATCCCTCCACCTCGCGGACCCGCTCGATGATGCCCTTGTCGTGGGGCGGGACAATCTGGCCCCCATCGCTCCAGTACACCTTGTAGCCGTTGTACTCCTTGGGATTGTGGCTCGCCGTGATCACGATGCCCGCCTGACAACCGAGGCGGCGGATGGCAAAGCTCAATTCCGGCGTCGGCCGCAAGGCCGGGAAGACGTGGGCGGCAATGCCGTTGCCTGCCAGGACCTCGGCGGCCACCTGCGTGAAAGTGTCGCTGTAATTCCGGCTGTCGTGCGCGATCGCCACTGCCGGTGTGCCGTCGCCTTCGTGTGCGGCCAAGACGTAGTCGGCAAGGCCTTGGGTGGCCATGGCGACCACCGCTGCATTCATACGGTTGGTGCCGGGGCCCATGATGCCCCGCATGCCACCGGTCCCGAAAGTGAGGTCTTGGTGAAACGCCTCCTCCAAGGCCGAAGGGTCCGTGTCGTCCAGCATGGCCTGCACAGCCTCACGGGTGCGGGCGTCGTGCGGCTCGCGGGTCCAAGCTTCAGCCCGTTGGCGGATGTTTTCGAGATTCATGTCGAATCGTTTCGGTGTTCAGTCCGGCAAGGTCGGGGCCAGACAGGATTCGAGGGCCGCCTCCCACGCCACGGATTCGCGGCCCAACACCTCAAAAAAGGGACGTTCGTCCAATTTGCTGTAAGCGGGACGCCGGGCCTTGGTGGGAAAAGCCGAAGTCGCAACGGGCCGGACCTCGACATGGGGAGCGCGCCGGGCGAGGATGGCGGTGGCAAACCCATGCCATGTGGTGATTCCCTCGTGCCCATAATGCTGGATGCCAGCAGTCCGTTCGGGTTGCTCAACCATAAGGTCCACCCAATGCAGCAGGTCTTCTGCGAGGTGTCCAGCATGGGTGGGGCACCCCTGCTGGTCGTCCACCACGGTCAGAACCTCCCGGTCCGCCGCGAGGCGCAGCATCGTGTTGAGGAAGTTCCGACCATCCCGGTCGTAGAGCCAACTCACCCGAACGATGCTCGCAGTGGGGAGGGCGGCCAGTACAGCTTGCTCCCCTTCCCGCTTGCTGGTGCCATAGACCCCAAGTGGTGAAGGTGGGTCTGTCGGGAGATATGGCCGGGTGCCGGTCCCGTTGAAGACGTAGTCGGTGCTCATGTGGACCATCCGGATGTTACGCTCCGCGCAGGCCTTGGCAAGCAGGCCCGGGGCGATGCCGTTGATGCGGCAGGCCCGGTCGGCATCGTCTTCGGCCGCGTCCACGGCCGTGTAGGCCGCACAGGACACGACCACATCAGGCCGGAGGCGGTCCAAGGCGAGTCTGAAAGTCTCAGGCTTCTCTAAATCCAGGACGTCCCGACTGCAGGCCAGCAGGGTTTTGCCCCAGGCCACGGGATGGCCGGCTAGGGCCAGCAATCTGCCACCCAATTGGCCCGTCGTTCCCGTGATCATCACCCGCATGACACAAAGAAAGTGGGCGTAGCAAACGATTTGGCACGCTTTCTGCCGTTTGAAGAACAAACCCTCGTTCACCATGCGCTTTCCCCACTTGATCCGGTTCACGTGCCTCTTGGCCTTCCTCCTCTTGTTGA
>NYTZ01000038.1 GCA_002683735.1 Flavobacteriales bacterium | reverse complement strand
AAGGAATGAAGTCCGCCTATGAATCCCGGCAATCGGACCGGGAACAGCGCGCAGCTGCCTTGAAGGAAGAGGCGTCTATGCTTCAGGCGGAGATCGCCAAGGAGGAGTCGGAGAAGTCGACCTATACTGTGGAACGCAGTGCCGATGGCGGGGAAACGTGGTCCGTGGTGGCCACTGGACTGGACCGGTCAGGCTATGTGGATGCGGGGTTGGCCTCAGGTGAAGCCTACCAGTATCGGGTGTCGGCGAGCAACCGCAAGGGAGACAGTGGCCCCGGCAATGTGTCCGTGGCGTACACCCGGAGCGCAGAGATCATGGGCCCATTGGGGGTCAGTGCCCGTGCGGAAGGCAACTTCCGTGTGGTGTTGAATTGGAACGACCAGGATTGGAACGAGGAAGGCTTCACCATCGAGCGCCAGGTTGGCGAAGGGGACTGGAGCAAACTCGCAGATTTGCCGGCCAACAGTACGACCTATGTCGACGATTCGGTTCGCGACACGGTGTATGCCTACCGGGTGAAGGCGTACCGCGGGGATGATGTTTCCGAGCCGGTTCAGACCTGGCGCAAAGTGCAGCCGAGCTTGGCTGCACCCCGTTCGAGTGTGAAAGCTTCCAATGCCTCTAGCGCGGTGGTGGTCTGGTCCCACAACACGGCCTACCGTTCTATCGAGCGCGGAGGCGACTCCATGGACGGAGATGGCGGGGCTTTGACCTTTGAAGGACAGAGTCGTCTGGAAATGTTGCAGGCCCAATTGGCTGAGGTGACAGCTGAATTGGATGCCGTGCAGGCTGACGCTGACGCGGATGCGGACGCCGTGCGTCCTAGACTGGACCTGCTGGCTTCCTTGCCCGCGCAGGAGGCTGCAGACAAACCCATGCGGGTGGTGGCCTTCCTTTTGGGAATGTGGGCCTTGGCGTTACTCGCGGGGGCAGCATTGAGCACGATCATGGCGTACTCCGGCCGACTCAACCAGGCCCTCGTGCGGATGAACGACGGAGGAGAGTACCGGTTCGTGGAAGAGGTGCGGGCCGTTCGAAAGGAGAATGACAACCAGCCGCTCCTCGGATTCCTGTTGTTGGCGTTGACCGGTCCCACTGTTATTCCGATGCTGTTGGGGTGGGCGATGTCCATCTTGGTTATGCTCGGTGGCACCCTGGCCCTGCCCATGGAGGGCTTGGCCCTCGCGACACTGGACCTCGAGAATCTCGTGGAGATTCCGGATTTCGACTTTGACATCGAATTGAACCTCGGAGAAGATGAATCAGAGATGGCGGCCATGGGCGCCATGGTGGACGCCGCTGAAGTGGTCGAAGAATCCGGTCCCGCCACCTACACCATTCAAGGTGGGAAAGGCGTTTGGCGAGAATTGACCGATCGTTTCGGTGAGAGTGCATGGTCGAAAATCAAGAAGGCCAATCCGGACATCTCGGATTGGAGCGGTTTGGTGGCTGGAGATGAGATTCTTTTGCCGGACGGCATGGAGTGACCCTTTCGAACCTGCAATCTGAAAAAGGCCCGCTGCGAAGCGGGCCTTTTGCATTCGGGCTGGATATCCTTGGTTTCAGGACCCGGCCGGCTCGGTGAAGAGGTAGACGAGCACGTGCGTCTTCTTCTTGGTGTTCAGCTCTGAAGGGCCGGTGTAGACGTAGGTGACCTCGAGTTCGGGGTGTTCGGCCTTGAACGTGTTGACCGTCGTTTCAAGGACCCGTTTGTCGGCGAGAAAGGGGAAGTCAAACTTGTAGACGCCGTCCAATACTTCTTGTCCGGACACGGCTTGGCTGCCATTTTCCCAAGTCTGTTCCGAGAAATCCCAGAGTCCCACAGAGACCATGGCCGTAAGCAGGGTGCCGAGCACCAGGGCCCGTTTGCCTTCGCCACTCAGCCGGGGAAGCGGTTCGTCGGGCAGTTCCACGAACCGGAATGCGATCCACGAGGCGAGAAGGACCAACCAGAAGAGGCCGTGCTCGAGCAGTTGGAACCGATCGCCGAACACTTGGTCTGCGATGGAGAACAGGCTGAACAGCACCATGGAGGTGGCGATGGCACGGAAGAACCACGTTTGGGTCTGCGTCTCCTGACCTCGCAGGTGGCAGGCCATGGCCAGCAGGTACAAGACGAAGTGGGCAGCCTCCAGTGCCGACACCCCGGCCAATGCGACCGTAGCGTAGAGGGGATTCTTGAGGCCGAGCGATGCGAAGAACTTGATGAACAGGGCGAAAAAGTCCTTGCCGACCCAGAGGTGCTGAACGTCGGGCAGGATTTTATCGAGGATGCTCAGTCCCCAGAAGAGCGTCCAAAAACCGAGAATGGCCAGGCGGAAGAGGAATCGCACGTTCATGGGGTGTCTTCGGTGTGGATGTAGAAGATGAGGGCGTCGGCCTTTTTCAGTCGAAGGGGGTTGGGCACTGTGTAGATGTGCCGGATGCGCTCTTCGGGATGCTCGGCCTTGAATTGGGCGAGCGTGTTTTCAAATACGGTGCTTCCCCCGAGGAAGGGAAAGGCCACCTTGTAGATGTGGTCGCCGGCGGGCTCGGCCGGCAGGGCTGCGGTCCGCTTGGGGAAGTCGCTCGCGCTGTGCCGGAAGATGGCCGTGGCTGTGACGGCCACGAGAACGAGGGCGAGTCCGATGGCGGCCCGGAGCTGGCCCATCGGCGCGGGCTTGGGAGGGGATGTCGTCACGCCATTATCCGGCGGTAGCTTCAGAAAAGCGATCCAGGACGCCAAGGAGACGAACCAGAAGAGGGTGTGCTCCAGCAGTTCGAACCGGTCGCCGAACCATTGGTCGCCGATGGAGAAGAAGGTGAATGTGCCCAAGGTGAGGAGGGTGCCGATAAAGCCCCACTGGCGTGCCCGGTCCCGATGTTCCTTCCATTCGAACCGCAGGGCTCCGGCGAAATAGAGAAAGGCGAAGATTTCCAAGGCCCCCGCCACGACGAGCGCGGCATTGGCCACATGGGGCGACCCTAGGCCCACCGATTCGAAGTACTTCTGGAATTGGGCAAAACGGTCGCGGCCGACCCACAAGAAGTGGGCGCCGCCAATGGCCTTGTCCAGCACGTTGAACGCCCAGAACAGTGTCCAATAAGTGAGGATCGCGAGGCGCAGAAGCCGTCGTGTCGATGAAGAAATGGAAGGGGCTGATGAATCCATGGGTGTTGGGTTCAAGCTAGGATGGACAGCCTTTGAGCGCAGGTTGGTCGGTGGGCATTGCCAACAGCCATGGGCGGGCAAACTGAAGGTTCTTCTTGAGCAGACGCACGAGACCCTCCATCTTGTGGCCATGGACACGCAGGAGAAACGACCGGTGCTCGTGGTGCTTTCTGGAGCCGGCATCAGCCGGGAGAGTGGGATCAAGACGTTCCGCGACGGAGATGGCCTTTGGGAGGACCACGATGTGATGGAGGTGGCCACCCCGGAGGCGTGGGAACGCAATCCGGCCTTGGTTCAGCGGTTTTACAACGCCCGCCGCCGCCAGCTTGACGAGGTGGCGCCCAACGCCGCGCATGTGGCCCTGGCCGGGTTGGAGTCGCACTTCGATGTGCGCATCGTCACCCAGAACGTGGACGACCTCCACGAGCGGGCCGGCAGCACGCAGGTCCTCCACCTGCACGGCGAGCTGCGCAAGGTCCGGCCGGTGGACGATCCTGGTATCGACGACGCCCGCATTTTGATGGTGGGACGGGATATNCCCGGCCCCGACGTCCATCTTGGGGACACCGATGACCGCGGCGTCCAGCTGCGTCCGCACGTGGTGTGGTTTGGAGAAGGCGTGCCCATGATGGAGCCTGCGGTGCAGACCGTGGAGGCGGCCGATGCGCTTCTTGTGGTGGGCACGTCCATGCAGGTCTATCCGGCNGCNGGACTGGTGAATTTTGCTCGCCCCGGGTGCCCCATCACCATGGTCAACCCCGATCCGGNCGCCATCGCCGGCTTTGAATCGGTCGTGACCGAATTCATTCAGGCCCCCGCCTCTGATGGTGTCGCCCGGTGGGCGGAGCAGCAAATGGGCGTGGGGTGAAGTTCATTTGATCTTGGGGCGGTTGGTCGCAGGAAGTGGGCGAATGACGGTCGTGAAAGGGGAGTTTTAGGCGCAATTGNGTGACCATCAAGGGCTTATTTTTGCATTGTCATGTGGCCTGTTTGTCGTTCGGTCCTTTTGTTNGGCGCCATCCTCTTCTTTTCCGGGCGGACCTGGTCCCAGGCCCCGTGCGGGGGAGCGGCGGACTTCTCGGTGCTCAATGCGGGAGGCTGTGCCACGGAAGCCGTATCGTTTGACGTGTCCAATCCCAATCCGGGGTGGACCTACCTCTGGGATTTCGGGGACGGTACCACCGATTCCACCTTCCAGCCGGATCACGTTTTTGACAACACGCTTGGAGAAGGGTTGCTCACGTTCGATGTGACCTTGACGGTATTGGCTGGACCCGGCGGCCCCGGGGGAGCAAGTGGGTGTTCGACCACACAGTCTGTTTCCGTGCTGGCTCTGCCGGACCCGGCTTTGCCTTCGCTGTCGGCCATTTGCCTCGGACAGGAGGATTTTCCGGATTTCAACTTGCCCCCGTCGACGTTCTCAGGTGCTGGGATTGCGTCTTGGTCTGTGGATTGGGGAAACGGCTCCGACACGTCCCTGTTGTCGTTCAACCCCAGTCTGGACACTGTGGGCACGTCGTACCCGGTACTGGGGTTGTACGTGATCACGGTGGAGGCACTGGGGGACAATGGCTGCGTGAATGCGAACCGGGACAGCTTGTTCGTGGGCACCAACCCCTCGATTGGATCGGCCTTGCCCGGGACCAGCATCACCATTTGCAGTCCGTACGAGTTGATTTTTCCCATCCTCGAGACGGACAACAACCTCGATGGGACGACCTACACGGTGGACTTTGATGATGGGGGTTCGGTGACGTTCAATCACCCTCCTCCGGCCAGTGTGTCGCACATCTATGGTCAGAGCAGTTGTGGTTCCGTTACGCCGGGAGGTGAGCAAAACGCCTACGCCGTCACCTTCAGTGCGAGCAACCTCTGTGGCAATGCCACCAACATCGTCGAGCCCATCCGGATTCACCAATCTCCGGCGCCAGACATGATCGGCCTAACGGATGTCTGCGTGGGGCCTTCGTTCGAGTACGAGGCATTGGGAAGCGGGTTGATTGCCACGCCGACTTATTGCGTGCCTTCGTTTGGTGAATGGGAAGTGGTACCTGCTCCAGGACTCCCGGATGCGTCCCCCTCCGGTGGGACAGGGTTCGAGTTGTGGACGGTGTTCCCAGAGCCTGGCGAGTTCGATGTGTTCCTGACCGAATCCCATCCGAATTGTCAGGACTCCACAGGCGTCGTGCCCGTGTGTGTGTACCCGGACCCCACAGAAGCCATTGGCATTGTCACGCCGCTGGCCGGTTGCACCCCCCTTGACATCCAATGGGAGAATTTGACGCCGAATCCCCCCCTGTGCGGAGAGTGGGGGGTGGAATGGCATGTCACCGGATCCAGCAGCGGTCCAAATCCGGATTGGCAACCCAATGGCGATGGTGTGACCTTCCTCAACGACGGCATCTACACCGTGACCTTGACAATCGGGGTGCCAGGAGGAGCGAGAAACGACTGTGTGACCGTATCCACCTCGTGGACGATCACGGTGACCGAGCCCCCCGTGGTCAACTTCGGATACAACGGCGAGGTCTGCGAAGGCGATGTGGTGCCATTTTACTGGAACCAATACCTGGAGGGCATTGGGGGGCTTTTGGACTTTGGTTGGACCGTGGACGGGCAGGTGGTCAGCACCGATCCGTCGCCGCTGAGCTATGGTTTTGACGAGGCCGGGACCTACGAGGTCGGCGTCTTCATCGAGAATTACTGCGGCACGGATTCGGATGCGGAATCGTTGCTGGTCCGGGAGTTGCCCTCCTTGAGTTTTGTCGCCCCGCCCCAGGTGTGCCAGGGCGACACGGTTGGGGTCGAGGTCAACGGGGCTCAAGACTATGTGTGGACTGACATCGGCGCGATCGTGACGAATGACCTCGCCTTTGATACCGTGGGGGTGGTCACCGAGTTCGACGTGACGTTGGAGGTGCTCGGCACCGACATCTGGGGGTGTTCCAATGTGGACTATCTGGACATCACGGTGACCGATTCCCCAGCACCCACGGTGTCCGGTCCAGGAACGGCGTGCGTTGGCGACGCGATGACCTTCGTTGCGCAGGAACCTGACGGCGCCGTGCTCGAATGGATCACGGCGCCGGGTGGCCTAGGCGATGTGCCGCTGGAGCTGGAGGCCTTGCCCGGGGTCTTTCCGGTGACGGTAATGGCCACCAATGCCGTGGGGTGCACCCGCAGCTATACCTGGGTGACGGACGTGTTCGAATTGCCTGCTCTGGATTTGGAATCCCCCAATCCGCCTTATTGCGACCAACCGTTCGAGGAAGTGCTTCCACCCGCATACCCGCCCGGGGGAAGTTGGAGTGGTGCGGGCATCACGAACCCCGTGGGGGGATTCGACCCCGGTACTGTGGGCGAGGGCTTCCATACGGTCCTGTACACCTACACGGATGGCAATGGATGCACGTCCGTCGACTCCATGGGGGTGACGGTGGTCCAGCCGGATACGGCGGATGCCGGATACGATCAGGTCTGGTGTGCCGATGCCGGCGTGGTGGAATTGGACCTCTTCTACCCGCCAGGCGGTTATTGGACCGGGCCCGCCCTGACGAATGATGTGGCGGGCTTTGTTGATGTGTCTGTGCTCGGTCCCGGTTCACATGCCTGGGTCTACCACTACGGGGTCAACAGCTGCGAGACCGACGATGAGGTCGAGTGGGTCGTCCAGCCGCTGCCGGAGCCGACCATTGCGGTCAGCGGGGCGATTCCCGGCCCGGATTTGTGTTTGGGCGACACCCTTCAATTCCACCTCGAGTACGGCATGGGCCTGCCTCCATTCTTCCCGACCTGGTCGGGCGTCGAAGTCTTGAATCCCTTGTCGGGAGCTGATTCCGCGCAATTTCCAGCTCCGGCCGCGGCAGGTACGCAGATCATCACGGTGGAAGTCCTAGATGCCAACTTCTGCATAGGAACCGCAGAATACCCAGTCGAGGTCCGTCCCCTGCCCCAACCGGATTTCGCATTGCCTGCCGTGATCTGCAACAACGACAATGCGCCGTGGACCAACCTGTCCGCGGATGCCGTATTCTACGATTGGACCTTCGGCGATGGCGGGGAGGATGACGGATACGAGCCCAACCACACCTACTCGGACATCGGGGACTACACCGTGTCCCTGACGGCGATCAGTGCCTACGGATGTCGGGACAGCGTCGAACAGGACGTGGAGGTCATCGGACCTCCAGTGGCCGGTTTCGTCATGGATCCGGAGGAAGGCTGTGATCCTTTGCCGGTGTCGTTGACGGACACGTCCTATGCGCCGTACTCCACCGTGACGTGGGTGCTGCAGGACTCCATATGGCCGGCGCCATTGCCGCCATTCGTCNCCTTCCATCAGGACGACACGACCTATGCGGANACGGCCGTGCTGCAGGTGCAGAACCAATGCGGGAGCAGCTCGGCCGCGGACACAGTGTTGGTTTTGACGGAGCCCCTGATGCGTTTCGCCCTTCTGGAAGACACCGCTTGTGCGCCATTCCAGCCCACCGTGGTCAACAACAGCCTGGGTGCTCCGGATCTGACCACTTGGGACTGGGGGGAAGGGCCCGTGCAAAGCGGGGAGGCCCCCATGCCGCCATTCTACGATCCGACGGGCCCTGTGGCCACCTATCCCATCACGTTGTACGGCGAAAACCAGTGTGGCACCCACGATACGACGGTGACGTTGACCATCCTGCCGAATTCCATCACGGCCTTCTTCACGCTCAGCCAGAGTGCCGGATGTCCGCCGCTCAGCTTGACGGCGGTGGATGAAAGTGTGGGGGCGACGNTCAGCGTGTTTGATTTCGGCGGGTTCGGGTTTTCGAATGACCCCGTCGCGACACTGACCCTGCCGGAACCGGGCCTCTTCACCATCCGACAGGTGGCGACCAATGGGTGCAGTTACGANACCCTCGAGCAGGTCGTGGAGGTCTTCGCTCCTCCGGCCATCAACCTCAGTGGTGTGGACGTTTTTGCGTGTGAAGACACCCCGACCACGTTGACCGCCATCGCCGAAAATCCAGGGTGGGCCGCATGGTCTTTCTCTGACGGTGGCTTGGGAATCGGACTCACCGTGGAGCACACGTTTTACGAGCCAGGGGTGTTCACCGCTGTGTTCGAAACCGAAGAGGCGTTCAGCGGGTGCGAGAACGTCGACTCGGTGGAGGTGACGGTGTATCCTGCGCCCGATCTCGATTGGTACCCACAGCCCGCAGCGGGCTGTTCTCCCCTCGAGGTGGACATGGCCAATGCGAGTGTNGGCGCCCTGTTCCACCAATTCACATTTGGGGACGGNTCGCCCGTTGCCCTGGGAGCGTCCCCGAGTCATACGTTCGTCAACACCACGGACAGCATCGTCCAATACGTCGTGCACTATGCTGCGGAGAGTGACCAGCTTTGCGGGGCGCAGGACTCCATTGCCGTCACGGTGTTGCCCACGCCGGTGGCCTCCTTCTCCCTGTCGGAAACCGACGTGTGCGGGGCCCCGGCGGAAGTGCTGCTCAGCAACGCATCGCAAGGGGCCATACTCGGGCAGTGGTACATCGTGGATGCAACCGGTACCGATGCGGCGCCCCCTTACCTGGGCATTGTGCCCAATTGGACCTTGCAGAGCCCNGGGGAATTCGACATCACCCTCGTGGCATCCAACGACTATGCCTGCAGCGACACGGCCATGGCGGAATTCGACGTGTTCACACCACCCGTGGCGGCCGTGTCCGCTTTCCCGGATTCTGGTTGTGTGCCCTTGGATGTGGCCTTTTCGGACGGAAGCCTCGGAGCAGACATGGTCATCCTCGTCCTAGACACCGGTGCCTACGCCGGGGGGCTGCCGGCAGATGCCCTCACCTTGAACGCCGCAGGCACATACCCCGGGCACGCCATCGCCATTTCAACCGAAGGCTGCCGCGACACGGTGGACCTGGATCCCATCACGGTGCACCCCGTTCCCAATGCCGCCTTCAGCATCGGAGCCCTCGGAGGTGGACCGGACAACACCTCGTTCACGTTTGCCCCGGTGGACACTACGGCCGCTTTCTACACATGGGACTTCGGAGACGGCACCCAAGCTTATGACCCCGCGTTGGTTCACGTTTATCCAGGAGTGGGAGAGTACGCAGTGAGCTTGGAGACCCAGACCGAGTTTGGGTGCAAGGACCTCGATGCCGAGTGGATCACCATCGAGGATGACATCCAAGTTTGGATTCCGAATGCCTTCACTCCAGCCACCAACGGGGTCTTTGATGGCATCAACGATGCCTTCCGGCCTGTGGTGCGCGGCTGGTCGTTGATCGACAAGTATGAGTTCTGGGTCTTCGACCGCTGGGGCAATGAGGTGTTCTACAGCCAGGACCCCGAGGAGGGGTGGATTGCGGATTTCCGGGAGCCTGGGGAGACCACGCAGGGAGACTACTTCCTCAAGGACGGCATCTACAACTGGCTGCTTCGGTTGACCCTCGAAGGAGACCAGCCGGACCTCGTCTTCCCGGCCAACCACCAATGCGATGGTCCCCGGCAGTTCTGCGGGACGGTGACCGTCCTGCGTTGATCGCCGGTCATGGCGCCTTGGAATTGCGTGCCAAAAAGGAGCTCACCGGCTGCTGGGCCACAGTGTTGACAAGTGAAGCGCCGCGGTCCCAGCGCGCAGGAAATGAAAAGGCCCGCTCGGGGCGGGCCTTTTCGATGACGTTTGAAATAGATCAGCGCTGGATGGCCAGGCGCTGGAGTTCGCTGCCCTGTGGGCCAGCGAGGTACAGGCCGGGCTGGACGGCCGTCAGCTCGAGGGTGGTG
The DNA here is from genome assembly GCA_002683735.1 of Flavobacteriales bacterium. The sequence goes on along the minus strand of NYTZ01000038.1, from coordinate 59 downwards.
ACCCCGCAGTAGACTGTGGTGGTGTGCACGCGGCGCCCGTTCAGGTCGAAGACCTCGAA
>NYTZ01000037.1 GCA_002683735.1 Flavobacteriales bacterium | reverse complement strand
GCGGTGATATCGATAAGAGCGCATCAGCCACGAGATCAACAGCCTCCATTAACTGCAACGCGGCTTCGTCGTTTCCACCCGACATCGCGTGGTATGCATCCCAATTGTCATCCTCCGGTTCGTTCTCATCGCAATCCGAGAACAAATTGTCGAGAGACCATTTCGCTTGCTGATCCCCCTGTTTGGTGCGGCCTCCCTTCTGGCCGTCTTCATCCGAACTGGTTGACGATGCATCGTCCTCTGCCCTCTTAAACAAAGAGATCATGACACTAGCACCTTCCGCTTCTGGGTAGTCGCGCCACACGGACACCGGTACGGGTCGAAGACGGTGGCGCCTCATATTCGGCGTCCAAATGCCGTCTCTGCACCTCCACACGAGGCGCATCTGATTCGACTCTTCATCCCGATGCCATACCAAAGTTTGCCTATCATTGGCCCAATACGCTCGGGTCAATGGGGTATGTGCGTTCGATCTGCCAGAAGTGGATGGTCCTGATGACTTCTCTCCCGTATGGTCGAGTACATCGTCAGAAGTAGAACTTGTGGTAGTACATGAGATACCACCCGGCACGGTAAGGTTGTATGCAGTCGTGTCAAAACGAACATGAGTGAACAGAGAAGCATCGTCCGGCAGGAGTATTTTCATCCACTGCGGAACATCCGACACTTCCCACATACGGTGCATACGAAACGGCAACCGCGCCGGGATTTGTACTTTCTTTAATTGACTTCTTCGAAGATCTTTTCCGGGGTCCGCACGCGCCTCCTTAGCTTCGGGCGTGCCCCCTTCTGAAAATCCTCGGTATCCGGGGAGAACTTCACTCTCTTGACTCTTTCCAGATTGTCACGCTCAGCTTCGCTGGTACCTTCTGCGTCCGCGAGCGTCAGTGGCTCGGGGACTCGGAACTTACTCGTGCGAGGGGCAGGGAAACGTTGTAAAGCTGGCATCCCGCTCACGTCCACCCCGTTTACCCTCGCTGCATGCACGTTCCTGGACAAGAGGCTTCTCTTCGGATCAATGTAGCTGCAGTTGTTTCTCATAGGTTCAGTCTCTAAGCCTTCAACTGCTTTGTTCAGGAACCACATGCGCCAAGGAACCAACTTCCCGAAGATACACCCCTTCCGACCCTGGATGTATAGGCAGCACGCCGTATCTGATGCTGCCAGAGCTCCGACTGGCAACAACCGTCGAGCTCCTTCGGGAATGATGATGTCTCCCTTTAACGTTCTCTTATGTGATGCGCGGGCACCACCGGCCTTATTGACGGCGACATCGTCTTCCGGGTATTGGCCCGGGGCGTCAGTCGGCCAAATAAAAGGATCAGACGCTCCGGAGTCGGCGAGATTGTCGCTGGGGTGTACAGGATCTCCACTGTGCCTTGGGGCAGCACAGGCCTGGAATGGCGTCCTGGATTCCGTATGGGCTCCGGATGCACCACGTCCGTGGTTGCCTTCGGATTGCACCGGCATCTCTGAGCCACTCGACGCTGCCGTAGAGCACGTTGAGGTCGACGTTGCAGACTCCTTGTCTACGTCCCCCATAGAACCAATAATCTCCACCGCCTCTCCATACGAAGCGACTGGCTGACGTTCGCGTCGCTCAGCCAAAGTGTCCATAAGGAATCGGTGTGCCTTGACATCCTCCTCATCTTCTTCCACTGGCTCCGCAGCGGCTCCTTCAGCTTCGGCTGCCGCGCCTTCCTTGGCGCCCCCCTTCTTCTTGGCAGCTGCCTCCGCAGCCTCGACCTTTGACAACATGGCCTTATGCTTCGCCTTGTCTCTCTTGCTCTGCTCGGCCCTACGAAACTTCTCGGCAGCATTAGCTTCTGCTTCGGAAGCTTCATTGCCAGCAAAGCCGTCGGTTTCTTGATCATTTTCCCCATGGTGCCCGTAGTACCAGTTGCACCATTCCTCCGCAGACCAACTGGCTGCGTTTGCTTCGACATCCCCTTCGTGAGCATTGCCTTTGCCCCGTCCAGACTTTCCGTCTCCCTTCTTCCCCTTTCCGTTCTTGCCTTTCTTGTCGGACTTGGGTTGATGGGCCGGGCCGCCTATCTGGAAACAATCGGTCCCTTTGTGTGGACCATTACAGTACTCACAGACGAGAATCTCCCCATTTTTAGGAAACTTGCGGATCGCTCCCGTCTTATCGGCATCAGCCCTACGTTTCCATTCTCGCTTAAAATCTTGGAAGCCAAGGTGCGGTTCTTTGCACGTGCACCCGAAAATGCAGCCGAGAGGCTTAAACTGATGGGCGCAAGCCTTGGAGAAATCGGTAATCTTGTCTTGCGGACGAGTACCGTTGCGAAGTCGAGGTCCGGAACCTACACCACCTTTACCAGGTGATGGGGAGTCGGCCGCATGGCCATCTTTCTCCTTCCGTTCCTTNTTGCCCTTCTTTCCTCCCTTAGGCTTGCCCGCCGTTGCGTATGCGTCGGCGTCAGCAGGGGTCTCATCGGCATTGCCTTCGTGACCTTCTGCCATTTCGCCCTCTTCGGGTGCTGCATAATCGCCCAAACCGTCNGCATCCTCCAAGCTCCCCTCATGGCCTTGGGCATTGTGCTTCTTCGGTCCGGATGGCGTGCGCTTCGGCGCTTCCTCCATGAGCGGGAGAAACTCTTTAACCTTGGTCATTGCGCGCTTCCAAATATTCCAATGAGCTGGATCGTCGGCAAGATCAGACAACTGCTCGCGATGGTACCATTTGAGGTAGTTGGCTCGATGCACACCGGATAGCCGAGCTTTCAAGACGGGGTGAATATTCCGCTCGAAGTGATCAACGGCTTCCGGAAACATGATGTCTGCTCCCTTGACCCACTTGGCNTACAAAACAATCCCTTGGTCCCAACGGTTCAACAGNTGAAACAAGTCTTCGTCTTTATACGCCGAAATAGAGACAAGTTGGCGACGCCAGTCTTTTGTCTGTGCTGGGAGTCCCTTGAAGTCGCGAATGTTCTGACAGAACCATAGCGCTGCACACGGGACGGGCCTCTTCTTGTTGGTGATCCCACAGAGGTTCCGAGCATGGCTCGCAGCTTCAGGGTGAAAAATCTTTTCCAACCGAGAAGATACTGCGTGCTCAAGCACTCGTTCAACCGAATTACGTTGTGGATCACGCCATCGTCCGTACAGCAAGCGAGTCGGGCAATAGGCGGCAGGATCAACATAATTNTCCGCTGACTGACGGAAGTCNTCCGCGAGCTGCCACCACATTTCTTCAGGAATTACTCCCTGAAATTGCTCAGGCAGAGGCACTCGTTCAGTGCGTTTGTTGACCGCTTTTGNNAAAGCATCCTGCGCTTCTTCAACAATCTTCTGTAAGTCGTTGAACCACCGCTCGACGGCGTCGTTGCGATACCAGTCCTGCATGACCTGCAGTAGNGAGGGGGCAAACTCNTTNCGCATATACCAAACCCTCCACATACTGCCGTCCAATCCGNTAGGCAAGTTCCAATGTGGAAACTGTCCCATAGAGGACTCCTTCGGCATATTTTTGGGTTCAAGCGTAATCGGCATCATTCCGTCTGCGAAGGGTCGTTCCTCGCGATGAAACTCTTCCTCGTCCCCGTCNTCACCATCGCCCCAGGAACTGAAGTCATCACCTCCCCATCCCGGATCNTCATCGTCCGGNGGTCCAGGNGGACCTCCATCAGGTTGACGACCCCAGTTGGGAACTTGGCGTTCGTCTTGACCACCTCCTTTCTTGCCCTTACCACTNTTGCCCTTGCCATATCCTTTCCCCTTCCCTTGAGCGACAATCATGTANCCTAGTTGCTCAAGTTGGCGAGAAGAACGTTCGGCGAGGTCCTTGGTATGAGCTTGCGTCTGAGCGATAATACCAGCCAANGTTTGGACTTCCATGCGCACGGCGGTAATCTCCTCCGCGTCACCAGGACAACCGTGGAACTCCAGGTCTGGGTCNTCAACTGCGGGGAGAGCGCGTGGGCTCTCTGGAAGTTCATCCGGCGCAACCACAGGTGGCTCAGAAATTCTCGCGGATGGTCGACCGTCAGGNGGGCGATCAGNGGGCGGTGGCTTGTCAGTGTCGTCAAACCGTGTTCGCGTTGGGTCGCTCTCGAAGATAACGTTAGGAGCTTCGTAAACACCGCCCAGCCGCTGGTAACACATAACGCAATTCTCCCCAACGATTCCGAAGTGCCAGCACTTAGGACATACACCGTTGAGGTTAGGAATTGGCTCATGTGGCCCTGGCACCTCGGCATCTCGACGATCGNCAGGAGGTTCCTCCTCTGGGGACAGGAANTCGTCGCTACCCACNGTGCCAANCGACGCTCGCGTGGCCGGGCTTGACTCTCGAAGCGGCGCGGAACCCGCAGCTGCTTCGTCACTCGGCACCGANCGTTCAACAGGCGGGGGTCGAATGCAACANACCTCGCCACATCTTCGGCAGCGTTCTCCAAGAGCATACTTCTTGCGATTGCATCCCGGGCAGATACCGCGGTGGACTGAAGACCTTTCTGACCAATGACGATCTTCATCTGACGTAGACGTGTCTCGAGAATCGAAAGACCATGAACTTTCGCTTGTCGATTCTGAGCTTCGCTCGGACTCCTCATCATCATTTCCGTCGTCGTCATCGTCATCATTGCCGTCAGAGTTATCGTCACCGTCGTCGTCGTCGTCTCCGTCACCACCCCCATCGCCGGGAGGGCCGCCCTCGCGATTACGACGACCTCGAGGCTGATCGGAACGGTCGGATCCAGAAGCGCTGCCTTGATCGTTCGGATCTTCAGGAACTTGTTCCATAATTCCGGGATCAGGGGCATCCTGGTCGCCATATTCAATTCCACCTCGTACCCAATGTTGCAGACCGTGTCGAGCGAAAGCATTGGCTTTATTGATCTTCTTCATCCGTTCCTCTATCGGAGGAAGATTGACCCATTGTACCGGATCAGGTTCGTCAGGATGAATAGGCGGAGGCCAATACGTCGGTGGAGATGACCCAACCCAAGGACGAGAGTGGCGTCCGTCAGGTGGGTAGAACCGTTGCTGTGGTTGCCACTGACGAGCGACTTCGTCGAGACGATTGAGCTCCTCAACGTCGTCGCCCGCACGTTCATACTCCTCTCTCAGACGGACCAATTGGACATCCTCGTTAACCCGGGCCCATCGGTCAACCTCGCCGATAAGTCCCTGACGCAAGACCTTCTGAATCAATCGCTCAAACGGAACTTCTTGGGCAGATTCGTGGCGGCCCGACCGAGTGTGGAATGCCCACCATCGAATTACTTCCTTCCGTATGGCAGCTGATTCCCATCCCTCAATCGGTGGGCCGAGGGTTTCCCCTTGATTGATGCGTTCCTGCCGTGATTGCAGCCACCGGGCTCGCTCTTCTGGAGGCGGGGGAGTAGCATGCAAGGCTTCCGGCTCTATACGCGGTGCAGACTCAAAATCAACCCTATTGAACTCCAATACGGGTATTGGCCCAGGAATTGGGCTCGGCGACCATGTCGTGGCGTTTCCCTCTCGCGAGAAGGTCGGCCGAGCTTCACTCCCGATTCCACCTGACTCTGGAGATAAGGCGACCTTCCGTTCAGCGATAACGTTATTCCACAAACAAAACATGATGCCTACCTGTTCAACCTGGTGCATGCCGGCGGTAATCAACTCACACGCAATGGCCTTGCCCACGTTCCGGTCCCACTCGCAAGGGTTGTTTGCTGTCCAACCAGCTTGCGCACGATCCTCAAAGAACCGAGAACGTAACTTCTTCGTTCCAAACATCGAAAGCAAAATTCGCACGGCATCCTGTCGGGCACATCGGTAGAACAGCGCCATTCCCGTAGAACCTTCACCAAGTCGCGAGAGGATTCCAGTTGCTCCGTGAGGTCGAAGCGGCGG
>NYTZ01000036.1 GCA_002683735.1 Flavobacteriales bacterium | reverse complement strand
TACGCCAACTTGGGAGGCGTCCGTGTAGCGTCCGGAGAGGACGTGAGGACAGGACAAGCGATAGGCACTGTCATCGACCTTGGCGAAGGGCCCAGGGCTCACCTTGAAATCTGGGATGCAAAAGGAAGCGCACCTCTCGATCCCGAATCTTGGATTGCCGACTAATTCTGAAATGTGAGCGAAGACAGCTCAGGTGTTTTCTAGAACTCTTGTGGGCCGTCTCGCTTGATGAAACCACGCTGCTAAGGCAAACACGATTCCATTGACAAAGATGATTGACCCCGCAATGGAGACGTTGTTCCACTGCGCAAAAAGAAATCCTACACACACACTCAACACACCGACGAAGCAGGCCAAGAGAATCAAGGCCCTGATGCTTCTGACGAGGAGATACGCTGTCGCCGAGGGAAGAATGAAAAACCCCATCACCATCACCGCGCCTGCTGCATTAAATGACGCAATGGTGAACAGGGACACCATGAACATGAGCAAATAGTGCCAGAGACGAACAGAGACGCCTTGATGCCGAGCAAAATCCGGATCGAATGTCGAGCTGACCAACTGTCTGGCTCCCACCCTGACAAAAGCGAAAACGACCACAGTGAGCGCACCCACAGACCAGAGTGACCTGGGCCCCATGTTCCTCCCAGACTCTGTAATCCAAAGGTCCAGCGGGACGTAAGCAAGCTCGCCGAACAGGACGCAATCCTGATCCAGGTTGACGCGGCCGGCAAACTTGGCAATCAAAATGATTCCCAGAGAAAACAAGGTGGTGAAGGTCAACCCGATGGCTGCGTCAGCAGACACCCGAAACTTCGCGTGAACCCACTCGATGACCATAGTCGCCAGAACGCCACTTGCGATCGCGCCCAGCACCATGGCAAACGAGCCTCTGGTGGCTGTGAACAGATAGGCAATGACCAGTCCCGGAAGCACCGCGTGGACAATGGCATCACACATCATCGACATTCGCCTCAGCATCATAAAAGAGCCGAGAATGGCGCCGTTGATGGCCACCAAACTCGCAACAGCGATGATGTAGAGCCCAATCATTGCTTCTGACTCAATTCAAAGCGGCTGAAAACCCATTGCAACGCGACGGACATTGCAAACAAAAGGGTCATTGAAATGACAACCCACGGACCCGTGGGCATATTGGGTGAGGCGCAAGACAACAACGTCCCCATCGTGCCCCCCAACACGCCAACCGCAAGGGCAACGCCGACCATTGGAAGCAATCGACTTGTCCACTGCCGCGCGGTTGCTGCAGGGGCCACGAGCAGGGACGCCATCAAAATGGCGCCAGCTGTTTGAATGCCAATGGCCACCGACATGGCCACAAGCGACGACAACAGTGCCCGAACCCAAGTAATCTGAACCCCCTGCATTTGAGCATATTCCGCGTCAAACAGGTAAACCTTGAGTCGCCTGAAATTGACCGCCATCAGAACACCAACTACTGCGCTGACCGCGGCGATGATCAGCACATCGTCCCAGCTCATGGCGGCCGCATTGCCAAAAAACAAATCCTCAAGCCCATTTTGATTGGGCAGGTTGGCCTGCTGGATGAAGCTGAGAAGCACCACCCCAGTTCCGAACATCCAACTCAAGACAATGGCCATGGCGGCATCATGGTGAATTCGAGTGCGGGCCACGATGGCATCCACAAGCAAAGAGCTGACGAGGCCACTTAGGGTGGCCCCGAGGGCCAGCCAGCCCAAATTTCTCGTCCCCCCCAAAAGGAAGGCCGCATAAATTCCCGGCAAACAACCATGTGCCATGGTCTCCCCCAGAAGAGAATTTCGCTGAACGTGCAAGAGGCAACCCACCGCAGACGCTGCTATGCTCACCATCACCACGCCAATGAGCACAACGAAAAAAACGGGGTCGGAAAACACCGTCATGATGATGAGGAACTCCCTCCTCTAGAATGCGAATCGGCGCCAAAGGGCATGTGAAAGGACACCCCATATGCTTGGACCAGAAATTCCGATGTGAGCACCTCCTCTGGGGGGCCTTGAGCCAGTAAACTTCCCTTGAGAAGAACAACGTGATCTAGGAATGACCCAGCATTGGCCAAGTCATGATGGACAAGAATCACGGTTTTGCCCGCATCTCGCAAAGACTGGAAAATCTGAATCAGCCCATCTGTCGCCTTGGCGTCAATGCCGGTAAAGGGTTCGTCCAAAACCAAGACGTCAGCGTCAGATGCCAATGCCCGCGCCATGAAGGCCCGCTGCTGCTGCCCCCCTGACAACTCACCGATTTGCCGGTCCTGCAATCCTTCCAGCTCCATAGCCAGTAGCGCGCTACTCACGCGTTGCATCTGCTCCGCCGACAACTTTTGATACCAGCGGCGCTTGGTGTACATGGCCATCTCGACCAAGTCCCTCACTGAGAGCGGAAAGTCCCAGTCGATGTTCTCNTTCTGNGGGATGTANCTCAGACGAAAGCGCTGTTGACCCACCGGAACCCCNTCCAACAAAACCTCGCCCCTGTCTGGNGCCAGCAATCCGGTCATGCACTTGAGGAGGGTGGTCTTGCCACTTCCATTCGGGCCCATGATTCCGATAATCTTGGCCTCGGGAAGAGAGATTGAAATGTCCGTTAAGGCCTTTGTGTTGCCGTAGAAAACCGAAAGATCTCGAATGTCTATGCAACGGCCTTCAATCTTCATTTCAGGGCGCTCACGATGGTATTGATGTTGTACTCCACCATTCCAACATACGTCGATTGTGGGGTTTCATCTGCACCGACATTGTCTGCGAACAAAGACTCACCCATGCGAACCTCATGCCCATAGGATGCACATCCATTGACCACTGCCTGCATCGTTCGGGTGGGAAGGGATTCTTCGACAAACACGGCGGGAATTTTCCGTTCCACAAGAAATTGAACCAAGGCTGAAACGTCCTGAACACCGGCATCGACTTCCGGGGAAACACCCAAAAGGCCTTTGACTTCCACATCAAAGCTTCGGCCGAAATAAGAGAAGGCGTCATGCACCGTCACCAAGACACGCTGATTTTCGGGAATCTTCGACAATTCACCCTTGGACCACTCCTTCAATTCAGAGAGTGCCTCGATGTACCCTGTTGCCCTTTGGGAAAACTGATCTTTTTCACTCGGCATGGCCATCGCCAGTCGCTCTGCCGTATGGCTCGTCGCGGCAGACCACAGGTCAATGTCAAACCAGAAGTGTGGGTCCACCTCATCTCCATGCTCTAAGGCAATCAAGGTTGAATTGGCCAANCCCTCCCCGAGGGAAAAGACCACATTTCCTTCCNGCATTCCATAGTTTTTCAGGACCTCCTCCATTTTTGCCTCGAGTCCGATTCCACTGAACACCACGACGTCTGCGTCCATGATGGCCGCGACGTTCTTTGGGGTGGCCTTGTACGTGTGAGGATCGAGACCCGCCGGGATGATGTATTCGACCTCAGCCGACGACCCCACGATTTGATTCACCAAGTCGGCAACCATTCCGGTTGTACATANAATTGTCGGTTTTGTGCGTGTCTCAGGCTGTTGAAGGCAACCTGAGGTCAGAACCAAACAGAGAAAGGAAAGGCATAGAAGAGAAACACGTTGAAAAGACATGCTTGTGAAATTGGATGTGCAAAGGTCTTCCTGAGCCGCTGATTCNAACATCACACCAACAGATGATTTTCTTTGATTCAAATGGCTGACTTTCATTGCGGAATTGGGGGCGTACCCTTTAAAAAAACCCGGACCGCTGGGGATCCGGGTTTGTCTGTGGGTCATACTGGACTCGAACCAGTGACCTCTGCCCTGTCAAGGCAGCGCTCTGAACCAGCTGAGCTAATGACCCTCTGCTGAATCGGACGGCGAATATACGACTTCCCTTCGTCAGTGCCCCACCCTGTTTCGCCAGTGGCCGAGGTCCCGGCCAATNATCGATTCCGTGGCTTGGATGTCCGCTTCGAACAGGGGAAGCAAGGCGGCGCGGTCGCCTTCGCNNAAAGGGGGCAATCCTTCCCTTGTATACCAGCGTCGGCCCACGGCGCGCTTGATGGGTCCGGGCAACCAACGGCCAGCGGCAGCTTTGAGGCCGGAGCGCGTCAACCAGGCGTTGGCCCCTTCAAACCGAGCGCGGCCTGCAGGATTTCCACGCCCGCGTTCCACGTTGGGAACCGTCCCCTCCAAACCGAGCCACTGGACCAGGTCCGTCCACGTTTCCGCCCGATTTAAGTCCTCGTTGAGCAACACCTTGACCTGCCCAGGCGGAAATCGGTCCATCCACCGGCGCAGGCTCTCGGCATACAAGCCGGCCTCCACAAACAGCTCACTTCGGCCCCAGCCCGAATCCGGATGCGCCTGATCGGCGCGCACCGCCTCCAACAAATCCAACGTGGTGAAGCCGTACTTCCGGGCCATCAACCAATGCGAATGCAAACGCTCCACCGGATTGCGCAGGACCGCCAAGATCCGCGCACCTGGATGGGCTTCCGCCACGCCTTGGGCCGCCATGGCCGACCAGAGATAGGACGTGCTGCACTCTCCCACCACCGCGTGCTGCGGTCCAACGCCTTCAAACAACCGGGCGTAATCATCGGTGCTCTGGACGAACCCGATTTGCCGCGGCTTCAAAGGGCGGTCTGCCAAATAACCTGCAAGGTTGGCGGGCGTGTTGGCCCGAAATGCATCGCTGAAACGCTGCGGATCGATGTCTGTGGCAAAGTGGTTGGGTTCCTTCAGCGGGCTCAGGTACACTTGAGGGTGCCGGGACAACCGAGCATGGATGTGCGTGGTGCCCGACTTGGGCGCGCCAATCAGAAAGAAGTTCAGCTTCGTCTCCACCATCCGTTCGCCAAAGAAACCATCCAGAACCCCTGTGTACGCCGGACCCAGACAAGGCCTACCCCATTCCAAGCGGCCATGCCGAGCGCAGCGGACACTGCAGCACCCACCAAGCCGTGTTCGGGCACCAGCCAGAGGCCGGTTGAGAGTTGAACCACAGCAGACCCCCCGAGGATGGCGAGGCCGGCACGCTCTCCGCCGGTCATATTGAGCAAGTACATTACCGGACCGGACAACGCATTGAGGGCTTGGGCCGCAGCCAGTATCGCCAACGCCGTCAACGCCTCTTCCCGTACGAAAGCCGGTCCCCACCAAGACAAAAGCCAAGGTCCCAAGGCCATCAGGAACAACAATCCGGGCAAGGCCACGGCTGTGTTGAGCCATCCAATCCGGTGCACCGTGCGGCGCAACCCGGCTCGGTCCCCGGCGGCATGCAACGCCCCAAACGTCGGGGCGCCCAGCGCATTGACCGCAAACTGTGTGAACGTGAGCAACGCCGCCAAGCGGAATGCTGCGCGGTAATGCGCCACGTCGGCCTCGGTCAGCCAAGCGCTCAACATCGCCGTGTCTGCCCAAGAGAGGACAAGGTGCAGCACGCTGCCCAACCAAATCGGCAAGGCCAATCGGGCCATCGAAATGTCCGACGTCCCGGTCTGTTGCGGTGCAGGTTCAAAGCGGTTCCTGAACCACCAACCCGCCCCAAGCAAGGCCAACACTGCCATGCCCAAACCGGACAAGACGAGCGCCAGAGCAGGGTCTTCCACGCCAAAGACGATGAGCAACCCGGCAAGCAACATCCACCACCCCGGTTGAAACAAGGCGTACGTAGAAACGTGTCCAGTGCCGCGCAGACATTCCGCCAGCCACCCGATGACCACCCATGCACCGATGCCACACCCGATCCACGGCGATGGCCCCAAAGCATCGGCAAAGCCCATGCTGCCCAAACCGGCCACAACCAGTCCAATCAGGACCATGGCCCCGGTCCAACGCCGGAAAGCCCGCCGAATCCGAGCACCCTGACCTTGTGAGGTCCAGGCGCCAAAGGCCTTGACCACAGCACCTTCCCAGCCGCCCCGCATCAATGTCGCCCCCACGGTCACCCACAAGATGAACAGCTCCGCCCGGCCCAATGCGGCATCCCCAAGGGTGCGGGCCACCCAGACCGAGAAGACGAAGCCCCCGAGGGCGCCCAACACCTTGAGCGCCAAAACGACCCCACTGCCCCCAAGCAGGCGGCGCCAGGAGCCATCGAGGCGGGATGGGGAAGAGTTGGGCAATGGGATGGGGGGTCTTCCTGAATTGGCAGCCCCGCCAGGAATCGAACCTGGATCAAACGTTTAGGAAACGTCTATTCTATCCGTTGAACTACGGGGCCTCGCGGCAAAGAAACAGCGTCCACCCGGAAGCAAGAAAAAGCCCCGACTCCGTAAAGGAGCGGGGCCGGGGCCTCGTTGGGGGGAAGGCCCCTTGGGCGGGGTGGGCAATACTGGATTCGAACCAGTGACCTCTCGCGTGTGAGGCGAACGCTCTGAACCAACTGAGCTAATTGCCCGAAAAGGGACGGCGAAGATACACGTCAACAGGCTCTCTTCCACTTCCCGGACGAACCGGATTGCAGGAGCGACATCGTCGCCGAGGGGTTAATAGACTTGATTTGACACTTTATCCTTATTATATTTGTATTCATCCACAAATACAGGACGCTCGACGAAGCTGCCTCAACCTCTTCCAGCATGACACTCGCTG